>USFD01000111.1 GCA_900553885.1 uncultured Ruminococcus sp. | reverse complement strand
AATCCAAATGTCTTTACAGATACAATGCGGAAAAGAATCCAGACCGCAATAAAGTTATGAAGATCAACGAACGGTGGGAAGCGCTGCGGGAGGAATCCAATGCAAATATCCAGAGTGAAGAAGGGATCCTGAAACGGCAGACACGGTCAATCCAGACGGAGGGGCACTTTGGAGATATCAAAGAGAATGAAAACTTCCGGCGGTTTAACTACCGTTCAGAGGAAAAGGTATATAAAGAATTCATGCTGTATGCGATTGGCAGGAACATCATGAAATACCATCGCTTTTTACATCATGAGATTGAGAAATACGAAGGAAAAAAGGAGCAGAAAACAGCTTAGCGAAGGGAGTGCTTCAAAAAATCCAAACAAGGGGTTTTTGCGCCCTGAAATAAGCGATATCAAAAGGGAGAGGCAATCCTGTAGAGAATTCAGGCTTTGAAAAACCACGAATTCTCTGGGATTGCCTCTCCCTCTCATATCAAGGGTTAAAAATCGGTATTAACCGACATCCCCTTTGTAGATGAGTTACTGGATGTCGTCTAAATCAATCTCTCCGAAATCCTGCTCGTCCATCCATTCATTGAATGTCTCGGAAACACGATCAAATTCCGCATCGTCTTCGATGTTTTCCAGATCCGGTTCTGCGTCTTCTCCATTGTTGATAAAGCGGTACAGGTATACCTGGCCGTCATCACTGTCTCCGTCCTCGTTAAGGGGGAGAAGGGCGATATATTCCCGGCCTTCTGTCTCAAATATGGTGAGGACAGCACATTCCAGTTCCTCATCATTGTCAAGGGTCAGTGTTACAGTGAGTGTTTCATTTTCATTCATATTTTTTCTCCTTCTGCATCTGCCGCCTGCCGGGCCGCGCAGATGTTATTCTGTATACAGGGTATCAAAAACAAGAGAAAAAAGCAAGATGCACTGTCTATTGACATTCATCTGAAACAAGGTAGAATGAAAGAGTGGATATTTTTATCCGCGAATTGAGCAGTAGAGGTAAATGACAAATGAAAAAGAAAATTACGGCAGTTTTTCTGACAGCTGTTCTGGCAGCTGCACTTCTGGCGGGCTGCAAGAAGAATGTGGGATCGCCGGAGGATAATGCGGTAATGGATGATCAGGAGAATACAGAAAAGGATACAGAAGAAGCGGAACATGTGCTGGGATTCAGCTGCAGTGATCTGTCCAATCCGTTCTATACAGTTCTGGAAGAGGCGCTGCAGTCTTCGCTGGAAGAAGAGGGAATCCGTCTTGTTGTCCGGGATGCCCGGTCCGATGTGGATACCCAGATTCAGCAGGTGGATGAACTGATTCAGCAGAACGTGGAAGGCGTTTTCTTATGCCCGGCAGAATGGGAGAAGATCACTCCGGCACTGGAAGCACTCAACGATGCCGGAATACCGGTGATTAATCTTGATACGGAAGTGAAAGAAATGGATCTTGTAAAAGCATTTGTCGGTTCAGATAACCGTAATGCCGGATATGTGTGTGGCGAGGATCTTGTTTCCCGTATGCCGGACGGCGGCAGAATCATCATTATAGAAAATCCCGGTATTAATTCCATCAATGAGCGCATCACCGGTTTTGAGGAGGCAATCCTGGACGGCGGCTTCGAGGTTGTGCGCCGCATTGATGCGGGCAGCGAGAAAATCGGGGACACGCTGCGAGGACTTCTTAAAGAGGAGCAGATCGATGCTATTATGTGCGGCAATGATGTAATGGCTCTTCAGGTGCTTGACGTGCTGGAGCAGACAGAGAATAAGGATATCCTTGTATACAGTGTGGACGGTTCTCCGGATATAAAGAGCGCCCTTCTGGATCCGGACAGTCCTATGGCAGGAATCGGAGCCCAGTCTCCGATTACAATGGGGAAGACTGCCGCAAAGACCGCTGCAGCCATACTTAACAGGGACAGATACGAGAAAGAGACATATGTGGAGACGTTCTTTATCAACAGAGAAAATGTTGATATGTATGGAACGGATGGCTGGCAGTAGAAAGGAATGAAATATGAAAAAAGTGAAAGGAAGTCCGCAGCCTTTCGGAGCGGCTGTGGAAAACAGCAGGATTAATTTTGCAGTGCAGGTGCCTGCAGGAAAGAGCTGTGAACTTTTGCTGTATAAAGCGGGGGAAGAATCCCCGGAGTACAGTTTTGCGATGCCGGAAGAAGAGGGAATAGGCGAAGTGCGGTTCCTCGCTATTGAGGAGATCCGTGCATCAGAGTACGAATATAACTTCAGGATTGCAGGCAGCGTCTGTGTGGATCCCTGCGTGAAGGAGGTTGCCGGAAGAGAAACTTTCGGAATTCCCAGAGATATACAGAAGCATCAGGTGCGGGGGAAACTTGTATCCCGCGAATATGACTGGGAGGGAGACAGGAGGCTTCATATTCCCTGGCATCAGGTTACAGCATATACCTTCCATGTACGGGGATTCACAAAACACAGTTCCTCCCGGGTGCCTCATAAGGGAACCTACAGAGGGGTAATTGAAAAGATTCCCTATCTGAAAGATCTGGGAATTAACCAGATTCAGTGTATGCCGGTTTACGAATTTGATGAGTGTGCAGGAAAAAAGATCAACTACTGGGGATACGGACCGGCCTATTATTTTGCGCCGAAGGAAGCCTATGCCGCCGGAAAGAGTGCGGTAAATGAACTGAAGGATATGGTAAAGGCCTGTCACAGAGAAGGGATTGAAGTAGTTCTCGAGATGCCGTTTACCCAGGGGATTCCCAGTCAGACAGCCCTGGAATGTCTGCGGTTCTATATGCTGGAATACCATGTGGATGGTTTTGTTGTAAATCCTTATAATGTTTCCTGGGATCTTCTGCAGGAGGATCCTCTTCTGAAGGAGATCAAGCTGATGCGCAGAGAAGACGGATTCCAGAATGTCATGCGCCGGTTCCTGAAAGGGGACGAAAATATGGTAAATGACGTAATCTGGGCGTTGCGGCATAATTCTGCTTATGACGGCGCATGTAACTATATTACCACACATACCGGGTTTACATTGTGGGATCTTGTGTCTTATGACAGCAAACATAATGAGGAAAACGGAGAAAATAATACAGACGGCCCGGACTATAATTACAGCTGGAACTGCGGTGCAGAGGGCCCCAGCAGGAAGAAAGCCGTGATGGAGCTGCGCAGAAATCAGATCAGGAATGCATTTCTGCTTTTACTGACAGCCCAGGGCACACCCTGCATTCTGGCCGGGGATGAATTTTACAACAGCCAGAAAGGAAATAACAATGTGTATTGCCAGGATAATGAGGTAGGCTGGGTGAACTGGAGCAGACTGAAAACAGATGATTCTTTGTTCCGGTACGTGAAAGAACTGATAGCATTCCGCAAAAGACATTCGTGTCTGCACAGAAAAGAAGAATTAAAGGGTCTGGACAGAACGGCCTGCGGAATTCCGGACGTGTCCTATCACGGAGAAAGTGCATGGCAGGTAAAGGCTGAAGTGTCCAGCAGGCAGCTTGGCGTACTTTACTGTGGTGTGGAGCAGGAGGCAGAGAATTGCTTCGCAGCGTATAATATGCACTGGATTCCTCATATCTATGCCCTTCCTTCTCCGGGAAAAGAGAAAAAATGGTATCTTGCCGCAGACACACGCAGAGGGATCCTGGAGACCCCGGAGCCTGTAGAAGATCAGAAGAAAATAGAACTGGAAGAGCGGAGCATTGCTCTGCTTATAACCGGAAAAACAGAGGAAGACCAGAAAAGCAGAAAAACCGCAGAAAAGAAAAAAGCAACGGCAGTAAAGAATAAAGTCCCGCTGAAGGCGGAAAACGGGACGGCGCCGGAAGCAGAAAGCAGGGATGACAATGAAGGCAGTGTGCCATTTTTGCACCATCACAAAGCATAAATTCCTTGTAATGAAATACTGTTTCCGGGTAGGACTGTACCGGCAGGGAATGCTGCATGATCTCTCGAAATACAGCTGGACAGAATTCCGGGTGGGATGCAGATACTACCAGGGCAACCGGAGTCCGAATAATGCAGAAAGAGAAGAAAAAGGATGTTCGACTGCCTGGCTCCATCATAAAGGCCGGAATAAGCATCATTATGAATACTGGATTGACTACAGCCTGGACGGGAGCGGAGTCCTGACAGGGATGAAGATGCCGGTCAGGTATGTGGTCGAGATGTTCATGGACCGGATTGCCGCCGGCAGAGTATACAAAGGAAGCGCTTATACAGACCGGTCTCCTCTGGAATATTACCGCCAGGGGAAAGCAGGGGATCTGATGCATGCGGAAACAAGAAAACTTCTGGAAAAGCTGCTTCTCATGCTGGCAGAAGAAGGCGAAGAGAAGACGTTCCGGTACATCAGAAAAGAAGTATTAAAAAAATGAATTTGACTGCAGAGGGAGAAGATACGTATGATATTGTATGTTGTGCGCCATGGAGAGACTGAATGGAACCGCCTCCATAAAGTTCAGGGGCAGACGGATATTCCGCTTAATGATTATGGAAGGCATCTGGCCCGGGAGACGGCAGAAGGAATGAAAAGTCTGAAAATTGATCTTGCATATACAAGTCCTCTTTCCAGGGCCAGGGAAACAGCTGAAATTATTCTTGAAGGCAGAAACGTTCCGCTTATTGAAGACAAAAGGATCCAGGAGTTCTCCTTTGGAAGTTTTGAAGGCATGTACTGCGGCGGAAAGAACGAAGATCCGAAAAGTGTGGAATTTAACCGCTTTTTTTCAGATACGGGGAACTATATTCCGCCGGCAGACGGGGAGACAATTGACCACCTTTATGAGAGAACCGGTGATTTCCTGAACTGGCTGTGCAGCCAGGAGCAACTTCAGGATAAATCGATCCTTGTGTCTACTCATGGCGCGGCTATGACTGCGCTTCTTAACAGGATCAAAGGCAATGTTTCCGTTGCCGGATTCTGGCGGGATGAAGTGCCGCCCAACTGTGCTGTTACAATTGTAGAAGTTACAGATGGAAAACCGGTTATAAAAAGGGAAGGCGTTATTTATTATAAAGAAAGTGTAAAACACTGGAAAGCATGTTAAAAGAAACGGGATGAACCGCAGCATACAAGCGGTTCATCCCGTTTCTTTTAATCATTTTCTTCTGTCTGTACGGAGTATGTCTGGCGTTTTCTGGCCATTTCATCATTTTCCAGATATTCATCATATGTGGTAATTTTGTCGATCAGCTGTCCGCCGGGCACAATTTCCATAATGCGGTTGGCTGTTGTCTGTACGATCTGGTGGTCTCTGGAACTGAAAAGGATTACACCCGGAAATTTGATCATGCCATTATTCAGTGCAGTGATCGCTTCCATGTCCAGATGGTTGGTTGGCTCGTCCAGAATCAGCACATTTGCGCCGGATATCATCATCTTGGACAGCAGGCAGCGCACCTTTTCGCCTCCGGAGAGAACTTTCAGTTTTTTGACGCCGTCTTCTCCGGAGAAGAGCATTCTTCCGAGAAAGCCGCGCACATAGGTTACGTCCTTTTCCTCTGAGTACTGGGTAAGCCATTCAGTAATATTGTAGTCGCTGTCAAATTCTCCGCCGAAGTCCTTGGGGAAGTAGGCCTGTGATGTGGTAACTCCCCATTTGTAAGTGCCTTCATCCGGCTCGATTTCACCGATCAGAATCTTAAAGAGTGTTGTTTTTGCCAGCTCATTTCCGCCTACAAAGGCAACTTTATCGTCGTGGCCCAGAGTAAAGCTGATATTGTCCAGAATTTTTTCTCCGTCAATTGTTTTGGAAATTCCTTCTACAGTCAGCACTTCATTTCCGATTTCACGGTTCGGACGGAAATCAATATAGGGATATTTCCTGCTGGAAGGCTTGATCTCGTCCAGCTGGATTTTTTCCAGGGCACGTTTCCTTGATGTGGCCTGTTTGGATTTGGATGCGTTGGCGCTGAAACGGGAGATAAATTCCTGCAGCTCTTTAATTTTTTCTTCCTTTTTCTTGTTTGCTTCTTTCATCTGCCGGATCAGAAGCTGGCTGGATTCATACCAGAAATCATAGTTTCCGGCGTAAAGCTGAATCTTTCCATAGTCGATATCTGCAATCTGGGTGCAGACTTTGTTGAGAAAATAACGGTCATGGGATACGACAATAACTGTATTTTCAAAGTTGATGAGAAATTCTTCCAGCCATGCAATGGCGTCCAGGTCCAGGTGGTTGGTCGGCTCGTCCAGAAGCAGAATATCCGGATTGCCGAAAAGAGCCTGAGCCAGAAGTACTTTGACTTTTTCCGGTCCGGTCAGGTCTTTTACGTATTTTCCGTGGAGTTCTGTCTCAATGCCCAGACCGTTTAACAGAGAAGCAGCGTCGGATTCTGCCTCCCAGCCGTTCATGGTGGCGAATTCTGCCTCCAGTTCGCTGGCACGGATCCCGTCTTCGTCGGTAAAATCTTCTTTGGCATAGATGACTTCTTTTTCTTTCATAATCTCGTAGAGCCGGGCATTTCCCATAATTACCGTATCAAGAACAAGATATTCATCATACTTATACTGGTCCTGCTGCAGAAAGGAGAGACGCTCGCCCGGTGTAATAGAGACATCTCCTTTTGTGGGTTCAAGCTGCCCGGACAGTATCTTAAGAAAAGTTGACTTCCCGGCTCCGTTGGCGCCGATCAGACCGTAGCAGTTCCCTTCGGTAAATTTAATATTGACATCTTCAAAAAGCGCTTTTTTCCCAACACGCAGTGTTACATTATTTGCACTAATCATCTGTAATCTCCTTATTTCTGAAACTCTGATGACAGGTCTGTTCCCGCCGGCGTCATGGAAAATGAATATTTTCCATAATCCGGTAAGACAGGCCGGATTTCCACCGCCTATATTAACACGGGACAGACGCAAAAGGCAAGGCCTGTCTTTGTTAAATAAAAATCCGGCGCGTAACCGTACTTTCCGGGAATGTCATGGGAACTTCCTGTAAAAATAAAACTTACGGTTTCCGTCCGGGGAAAAACAGTATATAATAGCATTGTTGGAGCTTTTTGAGTGAAAAAAGTGTCTGAAAGCGAGGAGAAAATAACATGAGTATAAAAAAAGCAACGCTGGTTCTGGAGGGCGGGGCAACCAGAGGTGTTTTTACGTCAGGTGTTCTGGATCTTCTGATGGAAAAGGATATATATACCTCTCATGTAATCGGCGTGTCAGCCGGAGCATGCAACGCGCTCGGCTATGTGTCCAGACAGCCGGGCAGGACCAGAGACTGTATGATTCCAAAAGAAAAAGATCTGGGGTACTACTATGGCATACGGGATTTTGTAAAAGAAAAAAGCATAATGAATATGGATATGATATTTGACAGATATCCGAAAGAAATTTATCCTTTTGATTTTGACACCTATTTTAAGTCGGAGATGGAGTGCCAGCTTGTTACGACCAACTGTCTGACGGGAAAAGCAGAGTATATGACAGAGCGTGAAGACCGCGAAAGACTTATGAAAATATGCCGGGCTTCCTGCAGCATGCCTCTGCTTACGCCGATTGTGAATGTGGACGGTGTGCCGTATCTGGACGGAGGCCTTGCGGATTCGGTGCCGATCCGGAGGGCGGAAAACATGGAAAATGAGAAGATCGTGGTGGTTCTTACCAAGAATGCGGGATACCGTAAGAAAACGGTCTCCAGAGGAATGCAGAAGATTTACCGGAGAGCGTACCGGTCTTATCCGGCGCTGATCCGTACGATTTTCCGAAGAAGTTTTGAGTACAATAAGACGATGAACTATCTGGATCAGCTTGAGAAGAAGGGAAAAGTGTTTGTGATCCGGCCACAGATAAAACCGGTGTCCCGCCTGGAGAGAAACACAGAGACACTGTATGCGTTTTATGAGCATGGCTATAAACTGATGGAGAGAAAACTGGATGCTCTGATGGAGTATCTGGAAAAATAGGAAGGGGGAAATATGGTGAGCAGACCGGAAAATCTGGATTATACACAGAACAGAGAGCTGTCCTGGCTCCGTTTCAATCACAGAGTGCTGGAGGAAGCGCAGGATGCGACTGTGCCGCTGATGGAGCGGATGAAATTTGTAGCTATTTTTACCAGTAATCTGGATGAGTTTTTTATGATCCGGGTAGGAAGTCTGTATGATATGGCTGCAGCGGACAATACAAAACAGGATATCCGTTCCGGTATGACGGCAGCAGAACAGCTGTCTGCCATTTACCGTGCTGTAGCTCCTCTGTATAAAGAAAGAGACAAGACTTATGCGGAGATAAAGAAACAGCTTCATCCTTACGGCGTATGCGGGCTGGGATTTAAAGAACTGGAACAGCAGGAAAAAAAATATGTAAAAAAATATTTCAAGGAACAGATCCTTCCGGTGCTCTCCCCCCAGATTGTGGACGGGAATCATCCCTTTCCTCATCTTCTGAATAAGGAGATCTATGTGGTGGCCAACCTGAAACAGGGAGGCAGAACCATGCTGGGAGTTGTACCGGTTCCTCAGTATATCTCGGATGTTCTGTTTCTGCCGGGACATGATATCCGGTATATCCGGATGGAAAAGGTGATTCTGGAGTACCTGGAACTGGTGTTTGATAAATACCAGGTATCAGATAAGAACTATATCTGCGTGACAAGAAACGCGGATATTGCGCCCAACGATGAACTGATGGCGGATAACGAAGACTTCCGGTTCGTCATGCAGGAGACACTTCATAGGCGGAGAAGGATGGCTGTGGTCCGTCTGGAGGCAGCGAATCCGCTGGGAAAGGAGATGGAAAAGTTTTTCTGTGAAAAATTCCATATCACCCCGGAGTGTATTTTTCGCACGAAAATGCCTATGAAGCTGGACTTTATATTTACAATTGCAGATAAGGTGCCGGAATCCATGAAAAAGGCACTGATAGATCCGCCGTTTATTCCCCAACCTTCCTCCATGCTTTCCGAGGGAAGTGTAATGGAACAGGTAAAGAAAAAAGATGTTCTTT
>USFD01000110.1 GCA_900553885.1 uncultured Ruminococcus sp. | reverse complement strand
CATCAAACCCTTCTTTCCGCCCGGTGAGAAGCTTATGGGTATAGGACTGGTGCCCGACATCCCAGATCATTTTGTCCTGAGGCAGGTTAAACTCCAGATGAAGTGCCATTGTAAGTTCTACTACCCCCAGATTAGAGGCCAGATGTCCGCCTGTCTTGCTGATTTTTTCAATCAGAAACCTGCGGATCTCGTCTGCAAGACGGTTCAGTTCATCCGGGCTGAGCTTTTTTATATCATTTTCCTTCTGGATCTTTTCCAGCACCATCAAAAGCCCTCCTTATTTTTCCCTGTATACAAGAGAACGAAGAAGCTGTACCAGGAAATCATCCTCTGCCTGAATTTTTCCCAGTTCATCCAGGGCTTCTTCCGTCATACTTTTCACAGCCTCTCTGGACTCTTCCAGTCCCTTCCATACCACATAGGTCATTTTCTCATTCTTCTCGTCGCTGTGAACCGGCTTGCCAAGAGTTTCCGTCGTTCCCGTCACGTCCAGAATGTCATCCTGGATCTGAAAAGCCAGCCCGATCTTTCGTGCAGCCTGTTCAATCCGTTTTATTTCATCCCCGCCGGCGCCGGCAAGCACAGCACCGATCATCATGGATGCCTCTATCAGCGCACTGGTCTTCAGACGATAGATAAAATCCAGCACTTCCCCGGACACTTTATGTCCGGACTCTTTTACATCCACTACCTGACCGCCGATCATACCGTATATTCCGGCCTTTCCGGCCAGAATCTTCAGCGCCTGTCCGATACGGGCGCTTTGCCGGGGTTCCTGATCAAAAGCACGGCACGCAGTTTCAAAGGCATAATTGAGAAGAGCGTCGCCGGCCAGAATTCCCATATCCTCTCCATAGACCACATGGGTCGTTTTTCTCCCTCTTCTGTATTCGTCATTGTCCATTGCAGGGAGATCGTCATGAACCAGAGAGTAGGTATGAATCATCTCAATGGCTGCCATAAACGGACGGATTATATCTCCTGTCCCCCCGAACAGACGGAACGTCTCCATCATAAGCATAGGGCGCAGGCGCTTTCCTCCGGCCATCAGGCTATACTCCATGGCCTCCATTATAATTTTCTGATATCCTTCCTTCGGCGGAAGGTATTCTTTTAAAATTTCTTCAATCTGTTCCTTTTTTGACGTATATTCTTCTTTAAAATTCATGTGTCTCTCCATTCTCATCCAGAACCAGAACCTTTTTTTCCACTTCATCGATTGCCTGGCTGCATTGTTTCAGAAGATTCATTCCACGGCTGTAGAGTTCAAATGATTCTTCCAGAGAAACGTCTTCCCCTTCCATCTTTCCGATCACTTCTTCCAGCTGTCCGAACATCTGGTCCAGACTCTGTTTTTCTTCTTTTTCCAACAGCGGTGCACCTCCTCTATTTCTCTGTTCTGTTTACCGGATAGGTAAACGCCTCGCGGGAGACAACCTGTGCCCGGATCCGTCCGTCCGAAACATAGGCCGTAATATAATCTCCTTCGCTGACCTGATCGATCCGGGTTACTCCCCGGCCGTCATCTTCCTGTATATATCCATATCCACTGCTCAGTCTGGAAAGAGGGGAAAGAATCCTCATCTTCTCCACACACAGCTCCAGCCTGTGCCTGTCCCTGATAAGTTTCCGATTCATTTCATTTTTCAGACGGTTTTCCAGATCCAGGGCATACTGACGCTTTTCATCCAGTTTCTGTCTCGGATGCGCAATACGCAGCCGGGAAGCAGAACGTTCGGCCCGTATCCTGGCAGCTGTAATTTTTGCAGAAACTGCATTCTTCATTTCATTTCTGTATATCTCCATCTGTTCCCTGGCTGCCCGGTACTCATATACTGCCAGCTCTGCCGCAGCCGAGGGAGTGGGAGCCCGCAGATCCGCCACAAAATCTATAATTGTGGTATCCGTCTCATGTCCCACCGCAGAGATAACCGGAACGCTGCACTCAAACACAGCCCTTGCAACACATTCCTCGTTAAATGCCCACAGATCTTCCATGCTTCCGCCGCCCCGTCCTACAATCATAACATCCACACCATACGTTTCCAGCGCACGGATTCCCCGGACAATGCTCTGCGGGGCTTCTTCCCCCTGTACCAGCGCCGGATATAAAATCAGCTGTACAAAAGGATTTCTTCTATGTGCAATATTGATAATATCTCTCACAGCAGCTCCGGTAGGCGCGGTTACAATTCCGACCGTCCTTGCATAAGCCGGAATGGGCTGCTTATATTCCGGAGCAAACATCCCCATCTCAGCCAGCTCTTTTTTCAATGCCTCAAACTTTTCATAAAGAGCGCCGGCCCCGTCTCTGACAATCTCTCTGGCATAGAGCTGATATCTTCCGTCTCTCTCATATACGCTGATATAGCCGAGAACGATCACCTGCTGTCCTTCCTGCATACGAAAAGAAAGCCCTGACCTTGAGCCTGCAAACATAATGCAGGCAATCGTGCCGGACTCATCCTTCAGAGAAAAATATATATGCCCTGATGGATGATATTTACAGTTGGACACCTCGCCCTTCACATAGATCCGGTTCAGCATAAAATCCTGATTAAACATATTTTTTATATAGGAATTTACCTGCTTTACCGTATAAACATTCTTCATTCCTGCCGCTCCGGTTCTGCCAGCTTTCCGAGTATGCCGTTTACAAAAGCAGAACTACCGCTGCCGCCGAACTTTCTGGCGAGTTCCACCGCCTCATTAATGGCCACGCCTGTAGGAATATCTTCATCCCACTTCATCTCATATACGGCAAGCCTTAAAATAGTGAGATCTGCCTTATTCATCCTGGAAGTCTTCCAGCCTTTTGCGTTCTCATTAATAATCTCATCAATCTCCGGCACATGGGAAACCACGGCCTCATATTTTTTCTGGATATACTCTTTATCCTTATCTGTCGCACCCTCCAGCGATTCGCAGTATAATTTTACGTGTTCCGGCATATCTGCCGCTTCATTAAACTCTATCTGGAACAGCATTTTAAAGATGTGCTCCCTTAGCTCTGTCCTTAGCATTCCGGTTCCTTTCTTCAAAACTTCTTTTTCTGAGGCCGGCTGTATGCGGCCCATATAAAAGGGATGTCTTACGACATCCCTTATTATACTATATATCTGTATCTTTTTGCAACGAAAAGCTGTGTCTACTGACCGTTGGTCGGCATCTCCACACCGGCAACTTTAATATTCACATCTGCTACCTCCAGACCGGTCATATTTTCCACTGCATTCTTTACCTTCTCCTGAACCTTTGCCGATACATCCATAATGCTGTAATTATATTTCAGATTCAAAGAGAGAGAAACCGTTACCACGCCTTCCAGCACGTCCACCTTTACGCCCTTGGACAGATTTTTCATTCCCAGTCTGCTGATCAGCTCATTGGTAATATTTCCCGCCATAGAAGCAACGCCGTCCACTTCTGTTGCCGCCAGCGCTGCAATAATTGCAACCACCTCATCTGCAATCTTTACTTCACCGAGGCTGGCATCGCTCTGTATAGAATACGTATTTCTTTCGTCCTTTGCCATATTCAAAACCTCCCGTTTTGTAATCTCTTTACTCATTATAGCAAAGTTCCTCTCATTTGCAAAGGAAAAACTTAAGACCTTCCAAACTCGGAAAGCTTCAGGCCTTCATTCCGTTCTACCGTCATGCGGATACTCCATTCATGAGCAAAAAGAAGCAGGGGGCGTCCTTTCAAATCTTTGATTTTCTTCATATCCGACGTTCCGCTGAGATGATCCATATCGATTTCCTCGTTTTCGATCCAGCGGATATGCTCATAAGGCAGGTTTTCCAGAATAATTTCCACATTGTATTCATTTTTCAGACGGTACTTAAGCACATCGAACTGAAGGACTCCCACAACGCCTACAATAATTTCTTCCATACCGGTATTATACTCCTGAAAAATCTGTATAGCGCCTTCCTGTGCGATCTGATTAATACCCTTTACGAACTGTTTACGCTTCATGGTATCAACCTGACGTACCCGGGCAAAGTGTTCCGGTGCAAAGGTCGGTATTCCTTCGTAGGCAAAATGTTCTTTCGATGTGGTCAGTGTGTCTCCTATCGAAAAAATGCCCGGATCAAACACACCGATAATATCGCCGCCGCAGGCTTTTTCTATGATTTTTCTCTCGCTCGCCATCATCTGCTGAGGCTGAGAAAGACGTACTTCCTTCTGTCCCTGGACATGATATACGCTCATTCCTGCGTGGAACTCGCCGGAGCAGATTCTCATAAATGCAATCCGGTCCCGATGCGCCTTGTTCATATTTGCCTGAATCTTAAAGACAAATGCAGAAAATTCCTTCTCTTTCATGGGATCAATCTCTCCGTGGTCCGACATACGAGGCAGAGGCGGTGTCGTCATGGCAAGGAAATGTTCCAGGAAAGTCTCCACACCGAAGTTGGTCAGGGCGGATCCGAAAAATACCGGAGAAAGTTCTCCTTTATCCACCAGCTCCTGATCAAACTCCGCAGCCGCTCCGTCCAGAAGTTCTATCTCATCCCTCAGATTTACTTTGGCTTCCGTTCCGATAAGCCAGTCAATCTCCGGATTATTGATATCTACTTTTTTCACTTCTCCCACCGCGGTTCCTTTTTTTGTATCTGAAAAAAGCTCTACTTCCTTTTTCTGTCTGTCGTACACGCCTTTAAATGCTTTTCCTGAACCGATGGGCCAGTTTACAGGGCAGGTCGCAATTCCCAGTTCTTTCTCGATATCATCCAGGAGATCAAACGTATCCTTCGCTTCCCTGTCCATTTTATTGATAAAGGTAAAAATAGGGATATGTCTCATCACGCAGACTTTAAACAGCTTCCTTGTCTGCGCCTCCACACCCTTTGATGCATCAATTACCATCACTGCAGAATCCGCCGCCATCAAAGTACGGTAGGTGTCCTCTGAAAAGTCCTGATGGCCCGGCGTATCCAGAATGTTGATACAATATCCGCCGTAATTAAACTGCAGAACCGATGAGGTAACTGAAATTCCTCTTTCTTTCTCGATTTCCATCCAGTCGGAAACCGCATGCTTTGCCGTTGCTTTTCCCTTCACGGATCCGGCCTGGTTGATCGCTCCTCCGTAAAGCAGGAACTTTTCTGTCAGTGTTGTTTTTCCTGCATCCGGATGGGATATGATGGCAAACGTCCTTCTTTTCTTTATTTCATTCGTAATATCTGACATAATCCTCTTCTCCTGTTTTCCGATTTCGAACATGAAAGTGCCGGTGTGCACGGCCGAATTTTCGATTCGCGGCACACCGACGGCATATCCAGTCTATCACAAGAGTGCCTGGATGTCTATTCAGAAATTGGTGTAATTACAATATTTTCCGGAGCAATATCTGTCTTTCTGGTCACAATATCTTCGATCTGAGCCCGGTTGGCATCGGTCAGCTCATCTGCCTTAACCACCACATCTGCAGAATCATTTGTAAGGCTGACCACAGCTTCTGAAAAACCTTTGGAAGCCATCAGGGTCTCTATGGCCGCCTCCTGTTCGGACATCTCTGTAATCTCCACCATCTGTGCAACAGCATCCTGTTTTTCAGCGTCGCTCAGATTCGTATTGTCGATGATGGCCTGAAGGGTTTCCTTATTCTGCGCCCTTACCTGTTCTCTGGTCACTTTTGCCTGGGCAACTGTTGTCTGGGCGCTGCTGTTAGTAAGCACTGCCTCGCCGGGAGTTCCTTCAATCTCTGAATCATTGCTTGCAATATCTTCGGTTGATGTCTCTATATCCTCCTGGGATATATCGAGGAGTTCCTGATTCGCCAGATCAGCATTTGCTTCAGTGGTGCTCTCATCCGTCTCCCCGAAAAGCCTGCCGGAGTAATTCAGATACCCGGCAACCGCGATCATAACCGCCAGGGTTGCGATGATAATCTGATTTTTCTTAAACAACCGTTTCAACTGTCCATCCTCCTTTTTATGTATCCGCCCGTTTCATTATTTTTATCTTATGCGCCTCAACGCCGAATAATGCCTGAACCGCTTCCGTAATATTCTGCACCACAACCGCATTGTCTCCGCCGTCTGCTATCACTATGACTCCTTCTATTTCCGGCAGAAGTTCTTTGCTTACATAAGGAGACTGAGAGCCATCGGAATTCTGTTCGTAGATACTTGTTTTATCCGAAGAAATATCATTCGAAGTCCTGGTTCCGCCCTGGCTGTCCGCTTCCTCTGTAGTCTGGCTGGAACTCTGCTGATCTTTCTCGATAATCTTCTGTGCCCCCGATTTCAGAGTTATCATAACTTTCACCTCCCCCACTCCTTCTACATACCGGAGTGTCCGGGCGGTCTTTTCTTCCAGATAAGCCTCGTAGTCACTGATATCTGTTATTTCATCCGCAGCCGGATTGTCTTTGTTTTCTTCTTCTGATCCCTCCTTTCTGTCAGGTACAGGAAGTACAATTACCATCAGCAGGATTCCCACAAGCAGAAGAATAAGAAGCTGTCTCTTTCCAGGAAGTTTTTTCCCTTTTCTCAGTCCGTCAAGATATGCGTTCCACTTATTCTCCAATCCTGATTTCCTCCACTTCTATCCTTTCTTCCCGTCCTTCTTCTCCATCATATGCTCGTTGTCCTCCTGTATATTCCTCCGGGAGGAATTCCAGAAATGACTCATCCTCAAACCATTCCTCCGCCTCTTCGATAGCCGCCCGGTCCAGCTCATCCTCGTTGCTTAGGTAGGCATTCCGGAAACCGTTCTCCTTTCCCGTCAGTTTCAGAAGAGGCGTGAACAAAAGCAGAATCAGCACCAGTCCGGAAAAGAAACGGACATATTTCTCATATTCCTTTCCCGGGATCGCATGCATAACCGCAGCTGTCACAATAAGATAAACAGAAATATTCAGAATCCATCTGTAAAGTTCTTCCAGCATATCCGGCTGCCTCCATTCTGATTTTCATGATGTGGACGCCGCAACTACAGCCACTGTAAGCAGGAACATCAGTCCTGCGGCAAAAAGGATTTTTACCATCATCTCATACCCTTCACTCACCCCTCCGATACACCCGGTAATCCGTTTGTCCGACACCGGCTGCACAAAGGCCGCGGCCAGCTTATACAAAAAGGCCAGCAGCAGCATCTGCAGAATCGGGACTGCACAGACAGCCACGATAATAACCGCACCTGCCATTCCGATTCCGTTTTTGATCAGCACTGCTGTTCCCAGCACAATCTCCGTCACCCCTCCCATAGCATTTCCCACCCACGGCAGAGCCTCCGCAGTCCTGGTAAGGGCGCTTCTTTTCAATGTATCAATCGCAGGGGCAAGCAGCCCCTGCACCACATTAATTCCAATCACACATGCTGTCATTGTCTTTATGATCCACTCCACACACTTCCGGATCAGATCGGCGAATTCGGAGAGAAAGTCCTCCCCCGTCAGATTGCCCAGAACCTGCACCATAATATAAATATGCACGACCGGCAGCAGGAAGCGCACAATGACGATTTCCACCAGATAAATCAGGAAAAGAATTACATTGTAAAAAAGCAGGGAGGATGAACTGCCTGATGCAAATGCTACAGCCAGAAAATAACTGGGACACAATACCCGCATAAAATTTACAAGAGAGTCCATCTTTTCCTCGGTTCCCGCCATGGCTGTCTGAAAAGCAGTCAGGCAGAACGTAATAAGGAGCATATACAATACATAAAAACTGATCTCAGAGATTCTCTTATTCTGAAACGCTCCCGCAAAGTTTGTAAATATGGCAGCAATCAGCGCAATCAGCAGAATATAGACAAGATTATGTCTGTTATACCGGAATTCATAAGAAACCTGATCCTTCAGGAAGTTCAGAAAAATTTCTCCTGTACGCTCCATGTCCCCGGACATCATGGCAGAAACCACTTCCTGAAATGAAATTTTTTCCTTTGGGAACATCTCTTCCAGACTCGACTCAATTTCTTCAAAATCAAATCGGTCCATCAGCGCTTTTTCCGTTTCCTTCTGTATGACATCTGCATCTTCCTCTGTCAGCACATCTTCTTTGCTGTTTTCGTTTTCTTCGTTCTCCACCGCCTTTTCCTGCTCTGTCCCCGACCCTTCTTTCTCTTCCGCGGCATTTACAATACGGCTTCCCAGTCCGAAAATGAGAAGTACCAGAAAAAATGTGAGAAAGAGCTGGGACTTTCTCCTGCTCATGTAAGAAACTCCTGTATCGTCTCAAGAAGAGCCAGAAGAACGGGCATGCCCAGAGCCAAAATGGTCAGTCTGCTGAATATTTCGATCTGAACAGCAATGGTCTGATATCCGGCATCCCTGCATATTCCGGAAGAAAATTCCGCTATGTAGGTTATGCCGATCATCTTCAGCATAGTCCCCAGATACCCTGCATCCAGATTGATATAGGATCCGATCTGTTCTACTGTACGGATAAAAATCTCCAGCCTGTCTATAATGCATGCGAACAGGAAAATCCCTGCCGCAACACTCATATATATACCGTATTCTGCTTTTCCGCCTTTCAGCTGCAGAGCAAGAAGCGCACCGATCACACCGATAACCGCTACCTGGATTACGTTCATCTTTGCACCTCCTTACAGAGAAAACAACTGACGAATGGAAAGAAACAGATCATATATGTATGGCAGAACCCAGGACAAAACAAGAATCAGTCCCGCAAGACTTGCCAGAAATGCCTGTTCATCTCTGCCGCTGTGCTTGAGCACCTGGCTTAATATGGACACCAGTATTCCCACAGCTGCTATTTTAAAAATCAGATTTATGTTCATGCTTCCTCCCTGGTTAAATCAGAATCACAACCAGAAAAATTCCGGACATAATTCCAAGCCATCCGCTGATTCTTTTTTTCGCCGCCAGTCCTTCTCTGAGTTTTTCAATCTCCAGATCCACCCGATTAAGATAAAGCTGCATGGAACGGTTAAATGTTTCTCTGTCCATCTGCCCCAGAAAAGTTCCAAGTTCTTTCAGCAGAACAGAATGTTCCCGTTTCAGATTCAGATCCTTGAGATACCGGTCGATACATTTGTTCCATATCCGTGAAAATCCCGACTCATCCCTGTTTTCCGTTCGGCGCGACACCTGTTCAAGCCAGTTTCTGTACGGTTCCTTTATCCGCCGTGCCACTGCGGAAAACACCTCGGAAAGCGGGGCGCCTGTATACTCTATCTCCCCCTTGATTAATCCGGCTATATATCTGAGATACTGTATTTTCTCCAGATATCTTTTCAGCACAATCTGGATCTCTTCTTTTGGATAGATTGGCT
>USFD01000109.1 GCA_900553885.1 uncultured Ruminococcus sp. | reverse complement strand
TTGCAACTTCCTCAGCAAAGTTCTCTTCTTTCTTCTCGATACCTTCGCCAGTCTCAAAACGGATAAATTTCTTAACTGCAAGATTTGCATTATTCTCTTTTGCTACCTTGTCAACATATTTTGCAACTGTCAGGTCACTGTCCTGTACATATACCTGGTCAAGCAGGCAGATCTCTTTCATCTCTTTATTGAGACGTCCGATAATCATCTTCTCAATGATGTTGTCCGGCTTCTCCGGATTTTCTTTCTTAGCCTGAGCAAGCAGGATCTCTTTTTCGTGATCCATGTATTCCTGAGATACTTCATCACGGGATACATATTTCGGAGACATAGCTGCAACCTGCATAGCCACGTTCTTCAGACATGTCTTGATCTCATCATTTACAACATCTGTATCAGCAACTACAAGAACACCGATACGTCCGCCGCCGTGGATATAGGAAACTACGCATCCGTTCTCAGCGTTTACTCTCTCGAATCTTCTGATGTTCAGATTCTCACCGATCACTGCGATCTTCTCAACAAGAGCATCCTTTACTGTCTTGGACGGATCTGCTGCCCATGCCTCTGCCATGAACGCATCCATGTCAGCCGGATCATTATCAGCGATCTGATTTACAACAGCATCAACGAATCCCTGGAACTCGTCGTTCTTTGCAACAAAGTCTGTCTCAGAGTTAACCTCAACGATTGCTGCTACTTTGTCATCTCTGACAACAGTCTTAACGATACCTTCTGCAGCAATTCTTCCGGCTTTCTTCTCAGCTTTAGCCTGTCCGTTCTTTCTCAGGTATTCAACAGCTGCGTCCATATCGCCGTTTGTCTCTGTAAGAGCCTTCTTGCAGTCCATCATGCCTGCGCCTGTCATTTCTCTTAATTCTTTTACCATTCCTGCTGTGATTGCCATGATAAATTCCTCCATTAAATTAAGTTCTTACTTAAAATAAATTCTTACTCTTCTACAGCCTCTTCAGCCTCTGCTGTCTCTGCCTCATCATAAGCTGCATCCTCGTCATAGTACTCCTCGTCAGCTGCAGCGCCCTGGTTTGCCTCGATAACAGCGTCTGCCATCTTGGAAACAATCAGTTTGACTGCTCTGATCGCGTCGTCGTTACCCGGGATTACATAATCCAGCTCTTCCGGATCACAGTTTGTATCACAGATACCGATCAGCGGAATTCCCAGTGTGTGTGCTTCCTGAACACAGATTCTTTCCTTCTTCGGATCTACAACAAAGATAGCGTCCGGAAGTCTCTTCATCTCTTTGATGCCGCCCAGGTTCTTCTCAAGTTTTGCCCACTCTTTTTTCAGAGCGATAACTTCCTTCTTCGGAAGTACATCAAATGTTCCGTCTTCTGACATAGCCTCAATCTCTTTGAGACGTTTTACACGGCTCTGGATTGTCTTGAAGTTTGTGAGCATACCGCCCAGCCATCTCTCGTTTACATAGAACATTCCGCAGCGCTCTGCCTCAGTTCTGATTGCATCCTGAGCCTGTTTCTTTGTTCCTACAAAAAGAATTGTGCCACCCTCTGCAGCGATGTCAGAAACGGCTTTATATGCATCGTCAACCATTCCTACAGATTTCTGCAGGTCGATGATGTAAATACCATTTCTCTCTGTATAAATGTACGGAGCCATTTTCGGGTTCCATCTTCTTGTCTGATGTCCAAAGTGAACACCTGCTTCTAAAAGCTGTTTCATTGAAATAACACTCATGTTTCTTTCCTCCATTTGGTTTTTGATCTTCCGTATGTTTTCTTTCCTGAGACCGTCCGGTATTTCCGGCTTGGGCACCGTCAGAAAAATCCGCATACGTGTTTTTTTGCAACATTCGTAGTATATCACAGAAGAATGTGAGTTGCAAGAAATTTTTCATCAGAATCTTCCTGCAATCTGCTTTATCATCTTTTTCACCGTCTCCAGGCTTTCCCCGGTCTCATCCGGTCTTCCGACTATGACCGGAACTGCCCGCGCCAGCCGTGCAGCTTTCAGTTTTTCTTCAAATCCGCCGGCTGTACCGGATTCTTTTGTCACGAACCAGGACGCTTCTGTCTGTTTGAGAAGGGCCAGATTCATCTCTGCTGAGAACGGGCCCTGCATGGCAATAAGATGCCGGCCCTCAAATCCCAGGTCCACACTCTTTTCTACAGCTTCCCTGGTGGAAAGCACACGGGCAAAACAGCGCTGTCTGTAATCTTCTATCTCTGTATACAGATGAAGTTCTTTGCTCCCTGTCGTAATCAGAATATTCCCCGTAGTCCTTTTCAGATATGAAACTGCCTGGCGGACGGAGTCTGCCCATACAGCAGTACATTCCCCGTCCTGTGTCATCTCAGCTTCTGCCGTCCGGATATTCTTCCCGGATATCCGGACGTTCTGTCCTCTCAGACACCTCACATAGCGCACCGAAGACTTTTCCCGCACATTATTGACGTCCTCCTTCATATTAAATGCAGCGCAGGCAGACTTTATATTGACTGTGACCTCCCTTGCAAAAGGATGTGTGGCGTCGATTACAAGATCAATACTATTTTTTTCTATAAAACTCCGTATCCCGGCACTGTCCATCCGTCCGGCACAAAGCGTAACTTCCGGCAGATTATCCAGGATACTCTTTCCATATTCCGTAGCCGTACATACAAAGCAGCGCACCGGATGTACGGCGGCGTTTCTTCTGTTTTCATTAATCCCGGAGACATATTCTGCCAGCAGTCTTCCTTCTGTTGTCCCGGCAAATATCAGAATGCCGGGAATTTTCCTGTCTTTTCCCATTGCGCTCTCCTACCCCGGCTCTTTTTTATTTTTTCCGCCGGTTAATCGGCTATTCGCCTCCTTTGCTGTCTGCTCATAGCCGAATAGCCGCTTCTTTTAAACTCTTTCGTATTGTATCACGATGTGTACAATCTGTAAATTTAACTGATTATTTTAGTTTTTTTTTATAATTTTGTCTATATTTAACTAAATTTTTATTTTTTCTGGATTTTTTCTTGATTTTTTATTTTTTATCTGCTAGACTTAGCCACAAGACAAAGACGTCTGATGATGAAGCGGAAATGCCGCATTCACCAATCAGGCGTCTTTTTCTTTTATCACAAAGCAGTTTAACTCTTTTTTGTGATAAGCACCCGGGGAATCATAAAAATTTGTTAACTCTACAGGAAACGGGAGGTATTTTTATGGACACAGGTAACACAGGATTTATAATGATCTGCGCGGCGCTTGTATTTATTATGACGCCTGGACTGGCTTTCTTCTACGGGGGGCTTGTCAGAAGAAAAAATGTAGTTAACACAATGATGGCTTGTGTGGCAATTATGGGACTTTCTGTATTTATGTGGGCTCTGTTCGGCTATTCACTTGCTTTCGGCAGTGATCACGGCGGAGTAATCGGAAGTTTTGAATGGCTCGGCTTAAATGGCGTGGGCTGGGATGCAGGTCCTTATTCCGACAGTATTCCACATCTCGTATATGCCGCATTTCAGATGATGTTTGCAATGATTACACCGGCGCTTATCACAGGTGCTGTTGTAGGAAGAATGAAGTTTAAAGCACTGTTTGCTTTTATCGCGCTGTGGTCAATCATTGTTTATTACCCAATGGCTCACATGGTATGGGGACAGGGCGGATTCCTTGCTTCTATCGGTTCAGTTGACTTTGCCGGAGGAAACGTTGTACATATCAGTTCCGGTGTGAGCGCACTTGTACTTGCTATTTATCTTGGCAGAAGACGCGGTTATGAGAAGACTTCTTACCGCATTCATAATATTCCTTTCGTCGTTCTCGGAGCCGCTCTTCTGTGGTTTGGATGGTACGGATTCAACGCAGGAAGCGCTCTTGCGGCAGACGGCCTTGCAGCCCATGCATTTATGACAACCTCTATTTCTGCCGCAACAGCACTGCTCTCCTGGATGCTGATTGATACGATAAAAGATGGCAAACCTACCCTTGTAGGCGCGTCCACCGGTCTTGTTGTCGGCCTCGTAGCAATCACACCAGGAGCAGGCTTCGTACCGATCTGGTCTTCCTTTATTATCGGTGCTCTGGTCAGCCCGATCTGTTACTTTATGATGAACTTAATCAAACACAAACTGAAAATCGACGACGCACTGGACGCATTCGGATGCCACGGTATCGGCGGTATCTGGGGCGGTATCGCAACCGGCCTGTTCGGACAGAGCTCAATTAACTCTGTTGCTCAGTGGGATGGACTTGTATTTGGCGAGACAAAACTGTTCGTTGCACAGATTATCAGTATTCTTGTAACGATTGCTGTCGCAGTTGTCGGTTCTCTGATCTGTATCGGCATCATCCGCATCTTTACAAAACTTCGTGTTGATGAGAAGGATGAAATGATCGGTCTTGATGTCACACAGCATGGCGAGAACGCTTACCCGTCCTTCAATGGTTTCGACTAAACCGTAACATTCTTATATAATATGAAAGAATAGGAGGAACGAAAAATGTTAATCAAAGTAGAAGCAATCGTCAGAGAAGAGAAATTCGAGGAAGTAAAAGACGCTCTCAATAAAATACAGGTCAATGGTATCACAGTGTCCCAGGTAATGGGATGCGGAGCACAGCGCGGATATAAAGAAGTGGTCCGCGGATCTGAAGTTGATATTTTCCTTCAGCCGAAGATCAAATTTGAAATTGTTGTATCTTCCGAAGAATGGGAGAAAAAAGTCATATCTGCCATTCAGGGAGCCGCATTTACAAATGAAGTCGGAGACGGAAAAATCTTCAGCTATGAAATCAGAAGCGCTATGAAGATCCGTACCAAAGAGACAGGATATAACGCACTTCAGTCAGAGTTCTGACAGTATATTTTCCCAGAAAACGGAAGCCTCTCAGAAAGAGAGCTTCCGTTTTTTACTGTCCGCAGAAAATCCGCACATTATCAGCAGATTCCACACACTATCATTCGTACATTATTAATAGAAAGAATCCGTCAGAATCTGATCTCCAGCGGCCGTCTTGCCAGTGCCGCTGTCATTCCCTTCCGGATACATTTGCCCTGCACCAGTGTTCCGTTTTCGCAGCACAGAAGGGTTGCTCTCTCACATACATTGTCCACACCTGTTATGGTCTTTACAAATTCCGACGTGGAAGTAACACTCTGAATTCCGGCCAGCTCTTCTGCACAATATGTAAGGAAGGGAATTCCGTATTTTTCAGAAAGATCCAACAGCGCCTGCTCGTCCCGCTTCAGATCAATGCTTGCAATCTTCTCTACCTGTCCGATCTCAAGACCATTCTGTTCCAGAATCTGACACAGTCCCTCCTCAAGAAGTTCCAGGCTGACTCCTTTCCTGCACCCGATTCCCGCCGTTATATTTTTCGGCTTCAGCAGAAGCGTTCTCTCCTCCCACATACCGCCTGTCTGAACCTGGAAAGAATCAGGGTCTCCTTTTGTCTGCCCGGCTCCATCTGCTATTATAATACGGTAGCTGTATGCCTCCGTCTCGGAAATATTCCTGCATACAGAAAGGGATTCCGGAATGGTTCCGGACAGGCGATATTCCGGATATTTTATATAGCAGGCAATCTTTTCTCCCTCCAGAACAGCCGCGGAAATTTCCTTCGCTGTCTGCCGGTCTGTAATCAGCAGACCATTCTGTCCGGCGAACACATCTACCGCAAATTTCCCCTGCACATCTGTTGCCGTGGTATGCACCGGATCCGCCCCGGTCAGCGCCGCAATTTCATCCGCCAGAGATACCGCCCCGCCGATATGCCCGGAAAGCAGCGGGATCACATACTGCCCTTTTTCATCAAGCACAAGGACCGGTGAATCGGTAAACTTGTCCTTCACCCATGGTGCGATCCAGCGGACGGCGATCCCTGCCGCGCCGATAAATAAAAACGCATCCTTTCCCCATCCGGATCTCAGCAGAAGACTGCTGTTTTCCGGGAAAGGAAGAATTCCCCCGCCTGCATATCTGTCCGGGGCATATCCCTGGCATTCTCTGCCGCTGCCGCGCAGCTTCAGACACAGATTTCTGCTCAGCTTTGTTCCGGTCCGTGTAAAGCTGAAAACTATAATTCTTCTGCCCTTAAACCTGTCATCCATAAATGTTCTTTCGTCCTTCCCCGATCCGGCTCAGAGCCGGAGTCCTTTAATATCTTTGATCCTGGAAAGGATCACATTACAGCTGCATGAGAGAATTCCCGGAAGACGATCCAGCGTCTGACAGATCAGTTCTTCCATCTCCTCATTAGAGGAAGACACTGCGTGGACATGAAGTCTGCTCTTTCCGCTTACCCGGTAGATCTGTGTCACCGTCCTGTTCTGCTCCAGGATCTTTGTCACATCCGCCAGCGTCTCCGGCTTTGTCTCTATCTCAAAATAGCAGGAAACCGCACCGCTGATTTTCTGGGGATTGATAATTGTTGTATATTCCTCGATAATTCCTTTCTGTTCCAGAGCCTGTACCCGCATCTTCACCGCCACCCGCGATATTCCGATCTGCTGACCGATTTCCGAGTAAGACATTCTGGCATTCTGAATCAGAAGACTTACGATCTTCTGGTCCAGTTCGTCAAGCCCGTCCAAAAACATCCGGATCTCCCTCCTTTTTTCTATCAGTAATTTTATTAATTATACAATGTACAGAAAAAAATAGTCAAGCGGCCCAGGATTGACATTCTGTTTCCAAAATATTATTATATATTACGTATGTTAAGAAAAATATTACGTTTAGAAAGAATTGGTGAATAAAATGGAAAATGAGCTGACTCAGGGACCGGTTATGAAAACAATGCTGCGCTTTGCTGTCCCCATGATCCTGGGGGATCTTCTCCAACAGTGCTACAATATCGCGGATACACTGATTGTGGGACGTTTTCTCGGCGAAAACGCCCTTGCGGCTGTCGGATCCGCCTTCTCGCTGATGACGTTCCTGACCTCCATCCTGCTGGGACTTGCAATGGGAAGCGGAACAGTCTTTTCTATCCGTTTCGGCCAGAAAGATGATACCGCATTGAAAGAAGGAATTCTGGCCTCCTTCACTCTTCTCGGGATTGTTACCGTCGTTCTTAATGTTCTTGTGTTTGCAGGTATTGACTGGATCATCTGGTTTCTCCGCACACCGGAACAGCTGGTGGGAATGATGAAGGATTATCTGATCGTCATCTTTGCCGGACTGATCGGTATTTTTCTCTATAACTTTTTTGCTTCGCTGCTGCGTTCCCTGGGAAATTCCATTGTTCCCCTGGCTTTTCTCGCTGTTTCCGCAGGATTGAACATTGCCCTTGATCTGTGGTTTGTGGCCGGACTGAACCGGGGTGTTGCAGGCGCGGCCGAGGCCACCGTTATCTCTCAGTACGTTTCCGGAATCGGAATCGCTGTTTACACGTGGATCCGATTCCCTCATCTGCTGCACAGAGATAAAAATATCCGGCTCCGGCTGTCCCGCATAAAGGAAATCACAAACTTCTCCGGTCTGACCTGTCTGCAGCAGTCTATTATGAATCTGGGTATTCTTGCTGTCCAGGGTCTGGTCAACAGCTTCGGCACCACGATCATGGCGTCCTTCGCGGCAGCTGTAAAAATTGATGCCTTTGCCTATCTCCCGGTACAGGATTTCGGCAATGCTTTTTCCATCTTTATTGCCCAGAATTTCGGCGCGGGAAAAACAGAGCGGATCAGAAAAGGGATCCGTACTGCCGTCCTGACTTCTGTTGTTTTCAGCCTGATTCTCTCCCTGGCAGTCTTTGTATTTGCAGAACCGTTGATGTCTCTTTTCATCGACGCCGGAGAGACAGCTGTAATCTCTGAAGGCGTCCGGTATCTGCGGATTGAAGGATCCTTTTACGCACTGATCGGAATTCTGTTCCTCCTCTACGGGCTGTACCGCGCTCTGGGCCGTCCCGGAATGTCGGTCGTCCTTACAGTTGTATCTCTGGGAACCCGGGTGGGCCTGGCTTACGCGCTCTCGGCCATACCTCTTTTCGGAGTTACCGGTATCTGGTGGTCCGTCCCTGTCGGCTGGTTTCTTGCTGACGTGCTGGGAATCGGATATTATCTTGTCAATCACAAAAAGCTGGCCCCATAAGGCCGGCTTTATTTCTATTTTTCTGCGCTTTTCCCCACAAGCAGCCAGTTTGCCCGGAACGGACGCATCAGATTCCAGTAGCCGACTCCTCTGAGTCCGTATTCTCTGGCCATATCCAGTTTTTCCATAATGCTTCTCGGGTCTTCAAACCACACTTCATGAGTCTGCCCTGCCGCGGTATATGTAAACCAGGGGCTCCTGGCTATCGGGGCGTAGCGGATCTGTACACCATTCTCTGCCGCAATCCGTACCGCTTCCACATTTCCCACTGTTCTGGCCCGGGTCACCCCTTTTTCATAAGGAAGCGGCCAGTCATATCCGTAATTCGGAATTCCCATAATCAGCTTATCTTCCGGGATCCTGGATACCGCATATTCCAGTACTTCCCTGACCTTATCCGCAGGGGCTACAGCCATGGGCGGTCCGTATGAATATCCCCATTCATAAGTCATCAGGAAAACGAAATCCGCGCTCTCCCCAAGAAGATAATAATCCAGGCCTTCCACATGAAGCCCTTTCTGCGTATCTGATACTTTCGGTGCAAGAGCCACAGAGGTATGGAATCCTCCCTGGCTCATCCGTTTTCTTACCCGCGCCACAAACTTTGAAAACTTCACTTTATTTTCCGGAAGAATATATTCAAAATCAAGTTGAACTCCAGCATACCCGTTGTCCTCTACCGTCCGGAACAGCTGATTGATAACTTTCTCCTGAATCTCGTCATTTTCCGTCAGCACTTTCACAAGCTGATTGTTAAACGCACCTCCGGAAAACGGCGTCAGAACAAGAACAGGCTCCGCCCCTCTCTTCCACGCTTCCTCCACAAGCCACAGATCATCCTGCCGGGGCGGCACAAGCTCACCTTCAAATGTGAAGCCATAGGAAAAAACAAGAAGCTGCCCGAGCGCCGGAAACGCCTGCATCAGAATCTCCGGTTCAATAAAAGGATACGTATATCCTCCTGTCTGAAGCCCTTCTCCGGCAGATCCGGTTTCCCCCTCTTTCAGGAGAAGCAGCGCCTGTCCGGGCACAAGCTGTTCCGGCAGATCCAGTTGATTGTCATATATCATCTTCCACACCGGAACTCCGCTTTCTTTTGAAATCCGTTCCAGCGTATCCCCTTTTTCCACTACATAAATCACAAAATCACCCCCGTACAGAAATCATATGCTTCCATACAGGGGTTTATGAATCCGGATTTGTCGAAATGAACTTAGATTCAGAAATACCGGAAAGTGTTCAGAATTTT
>USFD01000108.1 GCA_900553885.1 uncultured Ruminococcus sp. | reverse complement strand
ACCAGCATTACCTGATGGAAGGGTCTGAACGTAATTTTTTCCTCGTTTCAGAGAAAAATGTCACGCTTAATGAAGGAGATATTGTAAGTACAAAAGAACAGGAAGGATGGGTGCTGAAGACGTGGATCGACAAAGATACGGCCTATGCGCCTGTCAATATGCTGCTTCAGATTCTTATGCTGGAACTTCTGATCCTTCTGGGGATCAGCGTAGGTCTGGCTGTATTCCTGTCGGGAAGAATCACACGTCCCATGAGAAAGATCGGGACGGCCATGCAGCAGATCGGAGAAGGAAACATGGATATTGTCGTTCATGACGAGGATCAGGACGAGATGGGTATTCTGGCGGCTACGCTGAACAATATGTCGCTGAACATCAAGGAACTGATGGCGCAGATTCACAAGGATGAGGAGCAGAAACGGTATCTGCAGCTGAAAGCCATGCAGTATCAGGTGAATCCTCATTTTCTGTACAATGCCCTGGACTCTATCGCAATGTCGGCCCGGAGAAACAATGACAGTACCAGCGAGAAAATGACGCTTGCGCTGTCAGAGTTTTTCAGGCTCAGTCTGAGCCATGGCATGGAGTATGTGACAGTTGCGGAGGAAATGCGTTATGTGCAGTCTTATCTGGAGATCCAGAGCATGCGGTTTCCGGATTCGGTTACCTGGGAATGCCGGATTGAGCCGGGGATGGAAAATATAAAAGTTCTGAAATTCATTCTGCAGCCCCTTGCGGAGAACAGTCTGTATCACGGATTTCAGGATTCCGGAAGAGAAGGCCATATTGAAGTAACCGCATATACCGGAAAAGAGGATCTGTTCTTTCAGGTAAAGGACAATGGAGCCGGAATGCTTCCGGAACAGCTTGAAAAATTAAAAGAAGAAATAAACTGCAGGCAGGCCACAGAAAAGAAGATTTATGAAGGCGGATTCGGCCTTCCGAATGTGCAGCAGAGACTGCAGCTTGTATATGGGAAAAAAGCAGGTCTTATTATTGAGAGTGAATGGGATGAGGGAACCTGTATAACCGTAATAATTCCAGGTGGAAGGGAGCAGAAAAAAGATGAAGAAAGCAAAGACAGTTGAGGTAAAAAATGTAAAAATCAGAGATGGCTTCTGGGACAAATACAGAAAGCTTGTCAGAGAGGAGATCCTGGATTATCAGTGGGACGCCCTGAATGACAGAGTAGAGGGAGCGGCGAAAAGCCACTGCATTGAGAACTTCCGTATTGCGGCCGGGGAGAAAGAAGGAGAATTTTACGGCGCTGTTTTTCAGGATTCGGACGCCGCGAAATGGCTGGAAGCCGTGGCGTATTCGCTGGCGGAACATCCGGATAAAGAGCTGGAAAAGCGTGCGGATGAACTGATAGATCTGATCGGACGCGCGCAGCAGCCGGACGGATATTTTAATACGTATTTTATCCTGAAAGAGCCTCAGAGAAGATTTACAAATCTCAGAGAAGGCCACGAGCTTTATACACTGGGTCATATGATTGAGGCTGCCGTGGCGTATTATCAGGCGACCGGGAAGAAGAAATTTCTGGAAATCGTCCGCCGGATGGCGGATCTTGTGGATGAGACGTTCGGTCCTCAGGAGGGCAAGAGGAAGGGAATGCCGGGACACCAGGAGATTGAGCTGGCGCTGGTAAAACTTTATGATGTTACCGGGGAGAAACGATATCTTGAGCTGGCAAAATATTTTATAGATGTAAGAGGCACGGGAGAAGAAAATTATTTTCTGGAGGAAATGAAGCGCCCGGGACAGACCTGTATTTTTCCCGAACTGTCCGACTACCGGCCGGAGTATTCCCAGTCCCATCTTCCTGTCCGGGAACAGAAAACCGCGGAGGGCCATGCGGTAAGAGCGGTTTATATGTACTGCGCCATGGCGGATCTGGCGGAGAAATACGAGGATGAAGAGCTTCTGAAGGCCTGTGAAACACTGATGAAAAACATTGTGACAAAAAGAATGTATGTGACAGGCGGCATCGGCTCCTCCGGCATACTGGAGCGGTTCACTACGGACTATGATCTGCCCAACGGATTTAATTATTCGGAATCCTGCGCATCCATAGGTCTGGCCCTGTTTGCCCGGAGGATGCTGCTTATTACAAAAGACGGAAAATACGGGGATGTTATGGAGCGTGCGCTGTATAATACAGTACTTGCAGGTATCAGCCAGGACGGAAAACGGTTTTTCTATGTCAATCCTCTTGAGGTGTGGCCGCCTGCATGTATGGAAAGGACATCCCGGGAACATGTGAAGAGCAGCCGCCAGAAATGGTTCGGTGTGGCCTGCTGTCCCGCGAATATTGCCCGGACGCTGGCCTCCCTGGGCGAGTATGTTTACAGTTATGAGGAGGACACGGTGTATGTCAATCTCTTTGTGTCAGGCACTGCCCTGATTCCTCTGAAATCCGGCCAGGCAGAGATCTGTGTGCGGACCGATTTCCCGTGGAGCAGGCGGGTGGAGATTGAAGTAAAAAGAGAGGGTGCATCCGTCAGGAATATGGTGCTGGCTGTCCGGGTCCCGGAATATGTGCAGGGTGTTTCAGTGCATTGCCCGGGTGAAGCGCAGTCCGGGCCGGAGACCGGAAAAGAGAACAGCAGGGATGCAGGCGGTGAAAGGATCCGGCGGGAGAAAGGGTATGTATACATTCCCTGCCGGGACGAAGGAACCTATACCGTACAGTTCGAAGAGCAGACGGGAGAAGAGGAGGAAAAGTGCCTGTCTTATGGAGAAACGGAGGGGGATTCCCTCTGCTTTACGCCCAGATTTGTCCGGGCAAATCCGCAGGTAAGAGAGGATGCGGGGAAGGTGTGCGTTGTCTGCGGTCCTCTGGTTTATGCAGCTGAGGAGGTGGATAACGGAGCCAATCTGGCGGCTCTTTATGTGGATCCTTCGAAACCGGTCCGGAGCCGCTGGGAGGAAAATCTGGCAGGAGGAACTATGGTTCTGGAAGCAGCGGGAAAACGGATCTCCCAGGATGGCTGGGACGGGGATACACTGTACGGCGAGGCAAGAATGAAGCTTGAAGATACCACGATCCGGCTTGTGCCTTATGCGTACTGGAATAACAGAGGAGAAGGAGAAATGACGGTGTGGATGAAGGAGATGACGGGAGAAAAATGAAGCCGCGGCATTGAATAAAAATTTGATCCGGCGAAATAGAAAGCAATGCCCTCCCTTTCCCCTGCATACGTTGTAAAAAGAATGTATGCAGGGGAATATTTTTGCCTGTCGGCTTTTTACCGGCGTATAAAGCCTATAGGCTGGCCTTTTTTCTCTTTTATCACAGGCAGTTCGATATCCTCAGCCTGCAGAGTGGTAATGTCTTTGGACGTAATCTGGTCATAGTCTTTATCAAGCAGCCGGACAGCCTGTGCCATCTGTGCTTTTTCGATCATGTTGCGGACGTATCTTCCGTTTCCGAAATCGTCCTGTTCCCGTGCCGCGGAAAACAGCTGTTCCAGCTTTTTGCAGGCATCTCTGGAAAACTCCAGTCCCTTTCTTCTGGTAAGCAGACGGGCGATATCACAGAGTTCATCTGTGCTGTAATCTTCAAACGGTACATGGAATGCAATACGGGAGCGGAGGCCGGGATTTTTCTGAAGGAAAGTCTCCATTTTATCTGGATATCCCGCGAAGATTACAACGACATTATCCCGGTGGTTTTCCATTTCCTGAACGATTGTATTGATCGCTTCATCGCCATAGGAACCGTCTCGATCGTCCACCAGAGAGTATGCTTCATCGATAAATAATACACCGCCTTCCGCCTGCCTGAATTTTTTCTGGATTGCCGGTGCGGTCCAGCCTACATATTTCCCGATGAGATCACCGCGCCCGACTTCGATCAGATGTCCTTTTGAGAGAAGATGATTTTCCCTCATGATCCGGGCAAAGAGCCGGGCGACAGTCGTCTTTGCCGTACCTGGATTCCCGGAAAATACCATATGCATGGACAGGTGGTCTGACGCCATTCCTTTTTCGGAGAAAACCTTCTGTGCTTTTGCGTAAGCAAGCGCCTGTCTGATAATCTTTTTTGCTTCATCCAGTCCGATCATTTCCATCAGCTCTGTATAAGCAGAGCCTTTCGGAGCAGATTTTATGACAGTCTGATTCATTGTTTCGACAGTACGATACTGTGGATAAACAGATGTTTTCAGTTTCTGGTCATACCAGCTGTCAAAAAGCGTATGCAGATCCGGAGCAAGATATCCCTTATCTGCTTCCAGCATGGAAAAGAGCTTTTTATCATATCTTACAGCGTACTTTCCGGCAAGCTCTTTCAGAAAATTTTCCGCCGTGCTGCTGTTCATAAAATCTTCTCTTAATTCGACAAAGCTGGTGCTTCCGAGATTTTCATAGAAAATATCTTTTGCGTTTGTACATTCCCGGGGGAAAGAGAAGATGGTAAGCACCTGATTCCGGTATTTTTTCATGGTTTTGCAGAGAAGCTCGGTGACGTCCCGGTCGCCTGACGCACAGTTATCTTCGCTGCTGTTGTCTGCAAGATATCTTACGATCACTGCTCCGCCATTGCAGCTTTTATAAAGGCAGTCATATGTGGACCGGGAAAACTGTTCTCCCGGACAGACGTGTAACAGACAGCAGCGTCTGCTTTTCAGCCTCTCATTTGCATAGAGAGCCTGAAGCAGAAGGCAGCACAGGTTCCATCTTGTGTCAGAGTCATCCGTCTGTATCATATAATGAACCGGATGGCCGATTGCTTTTTTCATGGATTTTCCGGCATAGATCCTGTCAAGCTCCTGACGGAGGGATTCTCCGGCGGAGAATGTATGTGTTTTTTCATAAATCGCAGACTTTGCCGCCTTATCTATGATCTTTTCCTCATAGTCAATAAACCTTCCGAGATGGCCGCACAATCTATCCAGGTCAAAGCGCTCCAGTATTTCAACGTCGTCATCAATGAAATCATGACGGCAGGAAGCCTGAAGCATAGATCTGGCAGCTGTGAAAGTGATTTCATCAATCCGCATATCTTTTACCGACAGGTCCAGCGCTTCCAGAAAGGCCTGTATTTGTTTCTGAAGTTCTGAAGATTCCCGGCAGATGATACCTGCGCGAAGGATATGATCGGATGCATGGGTTACATATAAGCAGGACTGATCCTGAAGCGTCTGATTGAAATCCGTGCTTTTCAGCTGGATTTTTCTTGCCCTTTCGCGGAGGATGCTCCTCGTTTCATTTTCGTCCGTCCATTCCTTGTTGTTTACAAATCCTTCAAACTTATAGAACTGCATTATGGTACCTCCAGTCTGCTGTGTAACATTTTATCTTTTACAGGCAGAAGATATCATTTCACATGTTCCAAAAACAGGCCATGAAAAGAGAATGCGGTATGGCCTTATTTTGCCCCATGCAGTGAGCTATTCTTTAGTAAATGGCATTCCTGTTTACTTTTGGAGAATGCAATGCCATAATGAATGATATAGATGTGAGATAGATAACAGTGTAATTATCTGCAGATAAAATTATTTAGAATATGCAAGAGAGGAACAGCAAGGAATGAAAATACAGATTTACAGCAGAACACAGATTGAAAAATTAATTCGGGAAGGCTTCCCTGAGAAGACAGCGGTTATCAGTTTTCACGACCCGGAAACATCCAGATATATATCTGAAGATTATGCCCCGGTAGATTATAAAGGGAAAACAGACCGCCTGTTCCGGGTGCCGCTGCATGACATTGATCTGTCGGTTCTGCCGGAGTATGGACTGACATATGAGACGTATTTTCCGGAGGCGGAGGCTCTGGCGGAATTTATCTATTCTGCAAAGGAAGACGGCTATGATATTATCTGTCAGTGTGAATACGGAGAGAGCAGAAGTTCCGGCTGCGCAGCGGCTATAATGGAGCATTTCTATAAGAACGGCATTTCCGTTTTTGCGGATTACAGGTATTATCCGAATCAGGTTGTGTATCATAAAGTCTTTGACGCGCTGGAGAGGTACAGAGATAATCGCCGAACCGGCGGAAGATAAAAGAAAATCCGGATGTATTCCGGAAATGGCGTGATCAGGATTACTGATTATATTATAGAAAATAACGCGACTGTGAGGCAGACGGCGAAGCAGTTTCGGATCAGTAAGAGTACGGTACATATAGAAGTGATAATATAGAACGGCTTGTGTGGATGGTGAGATAAGTACAAAAAAGGATTATGTGTAATTAATCTTAATGTTCAGAGAGTATATTAGTGGTATTGTTTGGGGGCAGTTTTAACGGAAAAAGCTTGGTTTAAACCAGGCTTTTTTTGATGGGAAATGAAGATAAGGATATGGGGCTATTTTGTCCCATATAATGACTTATCCTGTAGAAAAAGCAAAATAAAAGGAGACATGACACATGAAAAAAGAAACGATTGCTATGATAAAGCAGATTTTAGAGGATGAGGAATCTCTGGATAAGTTAAGGGGAAAAGCGGATTATGAAAAGAAACAGCGCTTTCCAAAAGATAAACCGCTTAAACCAGAGAGGGAGCAGGTTGTAAGACGTTACAATCCGGTAGTATCACAGTTGAAGCCAGACTATACGAAATGGTGCAGGCCACTGATCGTGATGGGAGTCCTGTTTATTGTTGTTATGGTTTTATCTGCAATACCACCATTATCAATATTTATGGCCCTATTGGTCTTTGCAGATATTTTTTTGATCGGAGCTTCTATCATTTATATAATATATTGCAGAGTTGTGATTTTCCCGAAAGAGAAAAAAGCAGATGAGGAACGTATCCGTAATTCCAGGGAATATAAGGAGGAGGCTAATGCTTATGCAGATGAAATGAATGATCTTCAGCGTGAGGCGAATGAAACAGCCGCAAAAGCAAGACGTGATATGAACATTGCAAATGTAGCAAATATTTATCAGAATCATAAAAGGAATAAAATGCTCGACCGGATGAATAAAAAATAACTGACCTGAGCAATCGGATATTTCCGTTAATTATTTACTTTGTGGTGAAAGAATGAGATAATCTTTTTATAAATACAACAAAGGTGTTGAAGAATAATTATGTATGCAAAGCAGCCAAAAAAACTCCTGATTTTGAATATCCTGGATATTCTGCGCAAATATACAGACGAAGATCATCGCCTGAGTCAGAAAGAAATAGCGGATATTCTGAAAAATGAGTATGCCATGAAAACGGATCGGAAAGCAATCCGACGGAATCTGTTGAATCTGATGGACTGCGGCTATGATATCGAATACAGTGAGACAATCAGAAATGTACCGGTGAGAGATAAACAGACCGGCGAAATCCTCAGAGACAGTAAGACAGGAAAACCGATCATGGAGGAAAATGAACTATGGTCGGATTTTTACCTGAAAAGGGAATTTACAGACGGGGAACTGAGACTGCTCATTGACGGGCTTCTTTTTTCCAAACATATTCCTTACAGCCAGTGTAAGGAGTTGGTAGAAAAGCTTGAGGACCTTTCAAATATTTATTTCAAATCCAGGGTCAGATATATTGCCACGCTTCCGGAGGACAAAACAGATAATAAACAGCTCTTTTATAATATTGATGTACTGGATGAGGCAATCAATAAGAATCGCAAAGTATCATTTGAATATGTGGAATATCTGACAGATAAGAAACTTCATTCAAAAAAGAGGGAAGATGGAAGTGTCAGAGAATATATTATCACACCTTATCAGATGGTGGCAAAGGAGGGAAAATATTATCTGATCTGTAACTATGACAAATATGATGATGTCTCCAATTATCGAATCGACCGCATACGGAATATAAAAATCCTGGATGAGAAGGGAAAGCCTTTTCGGGAATTAAAGTGGTCCGGTCATCAGAATCTGGATCTTGCGGAATACATGAAGGAACATGTATATATGTATTCCAGTGAGAATGTTCATGTGAAGTTCCGAATTGTGAAGCCGATGATCACGGATGTGATTGATATGTTTGGAAAAGATGTGGTATTTTCGGATGAAGATGAAACACATGTGACGGTCACGACAAAGACAAACGAGCGGGCAATGCTTCAGTTCGCAAAAAATTTTGCGCCGGATGTAGAGGTATTGAAGCCGGAAAGGTTGAGAAATACGCTGAGGGAAGAACTGGAGAGAGCTCTGGAAGTGTACAGGAGGGAGAAAGATTAATGAAAAGGCAAGTAAGTGAAACAGCAGCTGATTTTTTGTATTATTATCTTTTGGGAGTAACATTAGAGGATATTGAAAATTTAAATGATAAAGAAATGTCTTTTATATGTGCCAATAGAGCATATTTGGATATGAACAGAACCTTAAAATTTAGCGAGCCATGTGAAAAGAAAGAAGAAAATGAAAAGAGAAAATGTTTTTGTAATACTATCTGTGATTTGATAGTAAAAGAAGTTATAAACATGCTGAAAACTCTACATACAGATCAATTTGATGACTGGCATAACGCGACATGTTCTCAGATAATAAATATTGCAAGAAAATTTCCTGGATTACAGAAAGAAACTATTTTAGATATAATTGAAAATAAGTATAGTAATAAAAATGAAAGATTTTATTATGGCCAGGCACAAAAATGGTTGAATATGACGATAAAATATATGTGGATTACCGGAAAATGGTATGAAGAAATAAAGTCAAAAATGTCCGTTTTACATGTTCCAGTTGATAGTTATATTATAGAAGGCGTATGGAATAGAGACGGCTGGGATGATATATTAAAGGGAATCCTTGTTAATGGTAAGGAAAAAAGAGGACGATTTAGCAGTGATAAAGTAGTTCCATGGAGTAAATGGGATGAAGCACAATATATAGACTTTCAGCTGGCCCTCAGAACTGAGTTGAAAAAAGAACAAATACCTTTTGAATGGGAGGAAGAAACATGGATTGAGATTGCTAAACTAAGGGCAAGTAAATAGGAATTTTGGAATAGCAGCATTTCGGCGTTGCTATTTTTTAGAATAATATCTGCGTTCCCATTTTGACTCACCACCCTTGTTATACTTAATTCAAAAAGAAAAACAAAGGGAATTTTCTAAGAATTAATGAAAAATGAAAGGGGCATTACGCATAATATATACCGTTTTATCGTAAGTGCCAAATATTAATGAGGTCAGATACAAAATTACCCCAACCCTTTGTGAGTTGGAGTATATAAATGTAGTATCATAAAGTTTTTGACGCGCTGGAGAGGTACAGAGATAATCGACGAACCGGCGGGAGATAAAAGAAAATCCGGATGTATTCCGGAAATGGCGTGATCAGGATTACTGATAACTAAACAGGGCATGACTTTCCGTCCTTCTGCATACATTGTAAAAAGAATGTATGCAGGGGGATTTTTTTGAAAGATTATATTGAGGAAAGAGCCGTGGAGATTGCTGATTATATTATAGAAAATAACGCGACTGTGAGGCAGACGGCGAAGCAGTTTCG
>USFD01000107.1 GCA_900553885.1 uncultured Ruminococcus sp. | reverse complement strand
TGGCAAAAAGATGCTGCCGCATCTATGATTTTCTAATCATTGATGCGACAGCTCCATTTTTGCATATATATCAGATATCCGGGTAAAATAGTGTAAAATACCGCTTTATCTGAAGATTTTGCAGGAAAGCAAAAACGGGGCTGCAAAAAAATAAAACAAAATCTTGAAAAAAGTTCTTGCATTCTAAAGAACGGTGTGGTAATATTGGAAACATATTTTAACAGACTAAAGTGTTGAAATAGAGAAAGGCAATGAACAAGACTCTGGTTTTCAGAAACTGACAGGAAGTTGGCGTCACCGACTGAGAGCGCCGGACAGCGGAGGAAACTAAGGGAACACTTGGGAGCTGACCGTCTGAACCTGAGTAGGGCGGTACGGAAGAAGCATCCGTTACCATGCAGAGAGTGGAACCGAAAGCACTTGACGAGAGCAAGCCGAAGGCGCAGAACGAGTCTTAGTGCGAGGTTGTTCCGTGAGATTAGCGAAGGCGAGCCGGAGGCGAAGGCTGAGGTTAGCGAACGGAACTTCCTTAGACACAGCACTTGACGAGAGCAGGCCGAAGGCGCAGAACGAGTCTTAGTGCGAGGTTCAATGCGGGTGGTACCGCGGATTTTATCTTGATAATTTCCGTCCCGGGATACTTAAGTATCCCGGGATTTTTTATTTCCCGGGATGCAGCATCTGAAATACCACAAGGGTATATCATATTGCCGAGAAAAAGCGGCGTGTCAGATGAAAGGAGAAGGAAAAATGGAAATGGTAAAAGGTGTAAAAAAATCAGAATGTCTGGAACTTGAAGAACTGTTGAAGGAAGAGGTAAAAGGACAGACCGTGAAAGTCAGCGGTGCAGTGCACACAATCCGCGACATGGGAACCGTAGCTTTTGTGATTCTGCGCAGAAGGGATGGACTTATACAGTGCGTATATGAGAAAGGTGTGTCGGGATTTGATCTGAAGGACGTCAAAGAGGCGGCATCTGTGGAAGTGACAGGCGTTGTCTCAGCATCCGAAAAAGCGCCTCACGGAATTGAAATCCGTCTGCGGGAAATCCGTATTTTAAGTGAACCTGCAGCGCCCATGCCTCTGCCCATTGCAAAGTGGAAAATGAACACTTCTCTGGAGGCAAAGCTGAATTACCGTCCCATCTCTCTTCGGAATCTCCGGGAGCGTGCAAGATTCCGTATTCAGGAGGGACTTGTAAGAGGGTTCCGGGATTTTCTGTACGGAGAAGGATTTACAGAAATACACACGCCGAAGATCGGCGCGAAGAGCGCGGAAGGAGGAGCAAACCTGTTCCGTCTGGAGTATTTTCACAGACCGGCAGTGCTCCAGCAGAGCCCTCAGTTCTATAAACAGATGATGGTAGGAGTCTTCGACAGAGTGTTTGAGACAGCCCCGGTATTCCGTGCGGAGAAACACAATACGAAAAGACATCTGAATGAATATACAAGCCTTGATTTTGAGATGGGCTATATTGAAAGTTTTGAAGATATTATGGCAATGGAAACCGGATATCTGCAGTATACCATGGCGCTTCTGGAAAAAGAATATGCCCAGGAACTTCGTGTTCTTGGCGTGGAAATTCCGAAAACGGACCAGATTCCGGCAGTGCGGTTTGACGAGATTAAGCGTCTGGTATCGGAAGAATACGGGCGGAAGATAAGAAGCCCCTATGATCTGGAACCCGAGGAAGAAGTGCTGATCAGCAGATATGCAAAAGAAAAGTGGGATGCGGATTTTGTCTTCGTTACTCATTATCCGTCCAGAAAACGTCCGTTCTATGCCATGGACGATCCGGAGGATCCCACATATACACTGAGCTTTGATCTTCTGTTCCGGGGGATGGAGATCACTACAGGAGGCCAGCGTATTCACGATTATCACAGACTCCTGGAAAAAATGGAGCAGCGGGGGATGACAGATGAAGGAATGGAGCAGTATCTGAGCGCATTCAAATACGGCATGCCGCCTCACGGAGGACTGGGAATCGGTCTCGAGCGCCTGACCATGAAACTGACCGGGGATGATAATGTCCGGGAAACCACACTGTTCCCGAGGGATATGAGCAGACTGGAGCCGTAACAGCGGCAGGAAAAGCAGGAGATATGTGAAAGAAGTTCAGCCAGATAAGGAGAGGTAGTTATGGCAAACAAAATATCAGATGAGACAATCGAATACGTGGGAATTCTTGCAAAGCTGGAACTGTCAGATGAAGAAAAAGAAGAAGCCAAGGCGGACATGGAAAAGATGCTGGATTATATTGATACATTAAATGAGCTGGATACGACAGGGATCGAACCTATGTCCCATGTATTTCCGGTAAACAATGTATTCCGCGAGGATGTAGTGACAAACGGCGACGGCAGAGAAGAAACACTGGTCAATGCGCCCCAGAGAAAGGAAGACAGTTTCGAAGTACCGAGAACAATCGGATAAAGCGGGCAGAGATATCAGGAAAGGCGGCATAGTATATGAAAATATTAGAACTTACAGCTCTGGAGCTGTCAGAAAAAATAAAAGCCGGCGAAATCAAGGTGAAAGATGCCGTAAAAGCGGCCCTTGATCAGGCGAAAGCGGCGGAGCCGGTGATCAACAGTTATGTAACACTGGACGAGGAAGGGGCATATGCCCAGGCGGAGGAGATCCAGAAAAAGATTGATGCAGGAGAACTGACCGGCCCTCTGGCAGGCGTGCCGGTGGCCATAAAAGACAATATGTGCATTAAAGGCCAGCTGACTACATGCAGCTCCCGGATTCTCTCCGGATTTAAACCCACATACACGGCGCAGGCAGTTGAAAATCTGCAGAAAGCCGGTGCGGTGATCCTCGGAAAGACAAATATGGATGAATTTGCCATGGGAAGCACGACCGAGACATCTTATTACGGACCTACAAAGAATCCCCACAATACGGAGAATGTACCGGGCGGATCTTCCGGCGGATCCTGTGCGGCAGTGGCAGCAGGAGAGTGCTTTGGCGCGCTGGGCTCCGACACCGGCGGATCCATAAGACAGCCCAGTTCCTTCTGCGGCGTAGTGGGACTGAAACCCACATACGGAACCGTTTCAAGATACGGACTGATTGCCTATGGTTCCTCGCTGGACCAGATCGGACCGATTGCGAAGGATGTATCGGACTGCGCGGCATTCCTTGAGGCGATTGCCTCCCACGACCCGAAAGACAGTACTTCTGTTGAGAGAAAGGACTGTGATTTTACAAGCGCTCTGGTTGATGATGTGAAAGGAATGAAGATCGGGATCCCGAGAGATTATATCGGGGAAGGCCTGGATCCGGAAGTACGCCAGGCAGTACAGGACGCGGCAAAAGTTCTGGAGGAAAGAGGCGCATCTGTAGAGATGTTCGATCTGGGACTTGTAAAATATGCAATCCCCGCCTATTATACCATTGCTTCGGCAGAGGCAAGTTCCAACCTGGAGCGTTTCGACGGCGTGAAATACGGATACCGGACGAAGGATTACGAGGGACTGCACAACATGTACAAAAAGACCAGGTCAGAAGGATTCGGCCCGGAGGTAAAGCGCAGAATTATGCTGGGGTCCTTTGTTCTGAGTTCCGGATATTATGATGCATATTATCTGAAGGCGCTCCGGACAAAAGCCCTGATCAAAAAGGAATTTGACAAGGCCTTTGAAAAATATGATCTGATTCTCGGACCTGCGGCGCCTACCACGGCACCGAAGCTGGGAGAGAGTCTGAGCGATCCGCTGAAAATGTATCTGGGAGATATTTACACCATTTCCGTAAATCTTGCCGGCCTGCCGGGTATGACCATACCTGTTGGCAGAGACAAAGAAGGGCTTCCCATAGGCATGCAGCTGATCGGAAATGCTTTTGATGAGAAGAACCTGATCCGCGCGGCCTACACCTATGAGTGCGCGACAGGAAAACAGTATGAAAAGATGGCGGATATCAAAGCGGTCCCGGAGACCGGAAAGGAGGCTCTCTGATTATGGCACAGTATGAGACAGTGATCGGACTTGAAGTTCATATCGAGCTTGCAACAAAGACAAAAATCTTCTGCGGCTGCAGCACAGAATTCGGAAGCGCGCCGAATACCCACACCTGTCCGGTGTGTACGGGAATGCCCGGCTCCCTTCCGGTGCTGAATAAAAAGGTAGTGGAATACGCTATGGCGCTGGGGCTTGCCACAAACTGTAAAATAACACAGGTGTGCAAGTTTGACCGAAAGAATTATTTCTATCCTGATAATCCTCAGAATTATCAGATTTCTCAGCTCTACCTTCCGATTGCGAGAGACGGCTTTGTGGAGATTGAGACGGCGGCAGGCAAGAAGAATGTGCGGATCCATGAGATGCATATGGAAGAGGATGCGGGAAAACTGGTGCATGACGAGTGGGATGACACTTCCCTTGTAGATTATAACCGAAGCGGCGTTCCGCTGGTGGAAATTGTGTCGGAACCGGATATGCGTTCCTCTGAGGAGGTAATCGCGTATCTGGAAAAACTGCGGATGACTGCCCAGTACCTGGGAGTATCGGACTGTAAGCTGCAGGAAGGTTCTATGCGAGCGGATGTAAACCTTTCCGTGCGCAGAGCCGGCACAGAGGAACTGGGAACAAGAACCGAGATGAAAAACCTGAACTCCTTTAAGGCCATTGCCCATGCCATTGAAGGGGAAAGAGCCCGCCAGATCGAACTTCTGGAAGCCGGAAAAGAAGTAATTCAGGAGACCAGACGCTGGGATGATAATAAGGAGAGTTCCTACGCCATGCGTTCCAAGGAAGACGCCCAGGACTACCGTTATTTCCCGGAACCGGATCTGGTGCCTGTGGTAATTTCCGATGAGTGGATCCGCGAAATAAAAGCGCGTCAGCCGGAACTGCGGCCGGAGAAGCTGGAGCGGTACGGCCGGGAATTTGATATTCCCCGGTACGATGCGGAGCTGATTACAGAATCCAAGAAAGTGGCGGATCTGTTCGAAAAGACTGTGGAACTGTGCGGCAAACCCAAAAAGGTGTCCAACTGGATTATGGGAGAAATGTTCCGTCTGATGAAAGAGCGGGGAACGGAACCGGAGGATCTGGCCTTCTCGCCGGAAAACCTGGCGAAACTGATTGATCTGACGGACGCGGGAACAATCAGCAGTTCTGTGGCGAAAAAGGTATTTGATAAGATATTTACGGATAATGTGGATCCGGAAAAATACGTGGAAGAACAGGGACTTAAGACCGTAAATGATGAAGGCGCCTTAAGAGAGGCAGTAGAGAGGGTGCTTGCGGATAATCCTCAGGCTGTGGCCGATTATAAAGGCGGAAAGCAGAAAGCTTTCGGAGCGCTCATGGGACAGTCCATGCGGGCTCTGAAAGGAAAAGCAGACCCGGCGTCTGTGACAAAGATGATAAAGGAACTGCTGGAGGAGCAGTAGAAACTGAGTTCAGACAGAGGAACGGGCGCCGTGGAAAACGGCGCCTTTTTCCGGCGTAAAACGGAAATTTTTGTTCAATATGTCCTTTTTATTGCGTTTATAAGAGGAATTTGTTATGATATTTCACAGAGGGCGCATCTGGTTTGTGTACAGAAGCGACAGAAAAATAAGGCCGGACAGCCCTGCACTTAGAGTGTGTACTCTCGGAAAAGGGCGGGGTTTGACCTGGATACGGAGGTTGTGAAATATGAAGATCGGTATAGGAAACGATCATTCAGCTCTGGAGCTGAAAGCGGAAATCATTGATTTTCTGAAAGAAAAAGGACATGAGGTGGTGGATTACGGAACGAATTCACCGGAAAGCTGCGATTATCCTATATATGGAGAGAAAGTGGCCCGGGCTGTGGCAGCAGGCGAAGTAGAGAAAGGCATTCTGATCTGCGGTACAGGACTGGGCATTTCTCTTGCGGCAAACAAAGTTGAAGGAATCCGGGCTGTTGTGTGCAGCGAGCCGTTTACGGCAAAGATGTCCAGAGCCCACAATGACTGCAATATTCTGGCTTTCGGCGCCAGAGTTGTGGGAGCAGAGCTGGCCAAGATGATTGTGGATACATGGCTGAATACAGAATTCGAGGGCGGCAGGCACCAGCGCAGAGTGGATCAGATTATGGATATTGAAAAAAGAAATAAAGAAAAATAGCCTGCTGTGAACGGAAGGAGGCCCGGGATTGCGCTATATTGCAGAAGAATATGGACGGCAGGAGAACTGCCAGGAGGATATGACAGAGAATGCGCCTATATTTTGCTTCACAGTGGATATTGTTTTTCTTTTTATATAGTTTTCTGGGCTGGGTGTGGGAGAGCTGCTACGTTTCAGTGAAAGAACGCCGGCCGGTTAACCGGGGATTTATGCACGGTCCGTTTCTTCCCCTTTATGGATCGGGCGCCGTGCTTGTTCTGCTCTGCACAATGGGGGCGGGAAATTCTGTTGTTCTTGTATTTCTTTTTGGCATGGCCGGAGCGACAGCCCTGGAATTTGTTACCGGAATTGTGATGGAAAGTATTTTTCATGTAAAATACTGGGATTACAGCAATCAGAAACTGAATCTGAAGGGGTATATCTGCCCTGCTGCCTCGTTGTGCTGGGGATGCTTTTCCGTGCTGATGGTATATGTAGTCCATCCGCCGGTTGAAAGGGCGGTGTCTGTGATACCGGAGGGCGCGGCAGCAGGAACAGCAGCTGTATTGACAGCGGCGGCTGCCGTGGATTTTGCTTTCTCTTTCAGAGAGGCTCTGGATATGAAACAGCTTCTTGTACAGGCGGAGAAAACCAGACAGCAGCTTGGCAGGCTTCAGGATAAACTCCGTCAGGTTGCAGACGGAATAACCCTGATAAATAAAGTCCGTCCTGAGAAAAAAGCAGAACGGAAACCGTCCGGCAGATCCGTTTATCTGGAGAAGATCCGGGAGAGCCGCCGTATGCGTGCGCAGCAGCTGGAGGAATTGTCGGTTAAAGTTGAGACAATCGTAAAAGATGCTCTTCCGTTAAAATTAAGCGGCCGGTCTGCTGAAAAATGGAAAAAGGATCTTATGGAAATAAAAGAAAACGTTTTCCGGGAGTTCCGGAAAATGAACGAACGTTCAGACCGGCGCTACCTGCATATTGCACAGATGCTGCGGAGAAATCCGACAGCGGTTTCCGGAAAATTCAAGGAGACGCTGGATGAACTGAAGAAGATAATAAACGGAAAACAGTAAAGACAGAAGGAGAAAATACATGACGAAGAAACAGCGTGCGCTGGAAATTATTGAGCGGCTGAAAAAAGAATATCCGGATGCAGGATGTACCCTGGACTATGATCAGGCATGGAAACTGCTTGTAAGTGTCCGGCTGGCAGCCCAGTGTACAGATGCCAGAGTGAATGTGGTCGTGGAAGGACTGTATGAGAAATATCCGGATGTAAACGCCCTTGCCGACGCGGATGTCAAGGATATAGAGGCCATTGTACGACCCTGCGGTCTTGGGGCGAGTAAGGCGAGAGATATCAGCGCCTGCATGAAGATCCTCCGGGATGAATACGGGGGAAAAGTGCCGGATGATTTTGATGCTCTGCTGAAACTGCCTGGAGTGGGACGGAAAAGCGCAAATCAGATCATGGTCGATGTGTTCGGAAAACCGGCTATTGTTACAGATACGCACTGTATCCGTCTCGTCAACCGGATGGGGCTTGTGGACGGGATCAAAGAGCCGAAGAAAGTAGAGATGGCTCTCTGGAAAATTATTCCTCCCGAGGAGGGAAGCGATTTCTGCCACAGACTTGTATATCACGGACGGGATGTCTGTACGGCAAGAACAAAGCCGCACTGCGACAGATGCTGCCTTGCGGATATATGCAAAAAAGTAGGTGTGGAACAAAAAACTGCGAAATAAAAATTGAAAATAAAGAAAATTAAAATAAAAAATCTGAAAATATTGACTGATCGCCCGAAAAGTTCTAAAATCTAGTTATATAGAACAGAGAGGAGAGGATCTTATGACAGAGGTTTATATTGCAACATTTTTATTGGCGTTTACCTTTCTTCTCATCTGCTGGGTGGTTACTCAGTATCAGATCTATACAAATGAGCACAGCATGGAAGAGGAAATCAGAAAACCCAGGCTGTCCTCGAGAGTAAGAGCCTGGCGGATGATGCTGGCAGAGACCCTGCACAATGCAAGATATTTCAGACAGGAAGAACTCAGGTCCGAAAACAAGACAACATTCCTGTTCGGGACGGACAATAAAAACAAAAAGAAGAAAGCTGTATAAAACGCAGAAAAAAGTCTGACAGCTTCGCTGAAAGGGGACGTACCCCTTTCGGCGAAGCTGTCAGTTATTTTATGCAGTTTACAGAATTTTTCCATCGATTGAAATAGTTACTACCTGCCAGGGAATAAATTTCCCGCTGTTCTGAAGCGCTTTTTTAGCCGCATTTTCCAGTCCTCCGCAGCAGGGGACTTCCATCCGTACTATTGTTACATTCTGAATGGAGTTTTCCTTTATAATAGCAGTCAGCTTTTCAGAGTAGTCGGTATTGTCCAGTTTCGGACATCCGATCAGGGTAACTTTCCCACGCATAAAATCTTCATGGAAACGGGCATAGGCATAAGCTGTGCAGTCCGCGGCAATAAGCAGGGATGCATTTTCAAAACAGGGCGCTTTCACCGGTATGAGCTGGATCTGAGCCGGCCACTGGCCGAGCATAGAACGCGGGGATGCGGGCGCCTGTGAGAGATAAGGCTTGTCCGCTGCTTCCGGCTGTTCCGGTGTCTCCGGGTGCGCCAGTGTCCTGAACATACTTCCGGGGCAGGCGTGAACAGGCGTTTTATTGCTCTGCAGTTTTTCCTTTTTGTTTTTTTCAACTTCTTCTGCGTTATATGCAGCGGCTTCTCTTTCCACAAAAGAGATTGCGTTTACCGGGCATGCAGGCAGACAGTCGCCAAGCCCGTCACAGTAGTCGTCTCTTAAGAGACGGGCTTTTCCGTTTACCATTCCTATGGCGCCTTCGTGACAGGCGGAAGCGCAGAGGCCGCAGCCGTTGCAGCGCTCTTCGTCAATCTGGATTATTTTTCTGATCATCTGATAGTATCCTCGCTTTCTCTTCGGTTTCTCTGCAATATTATAATATGCCTGCAGCAAAGAATATGTTGTTAAAACAACGAAAAGAGAAAAGAGCGGGATCCGGCGTTCCGGAAACTGGCAGACGTCTGCTCCGGTCTGTGCAGCGGCAGTGAATCAGCTGCGAAGCTCCTGCAGAGCCTGCAGAAAATCCAGATCATCCTTCTTAAGCTTAAGATTGGTAACATATTTTTTCCCTTCGGGAGTGGTGACATTGATTTCTATGACAGAGTCTTCTTTCAGCGCGTCTCTGGAGACGGCGTTCAGAAAATGCTGGAACCTGGGGTGGTTTTTCTGGAATACTTCCAGATGCTTTTTCAGTGCCTGAAGCCTGGCAAGCTGGGAAAAATTCATAATATATAGCCTCCTTTTGGCCGGTACGGTAATTTCTTGGTACGTCCTTAACTATCATATTCGGAAAAACGTTATTTGACAAGAAAAAGAAAAAGTAAAAAACTACAAAAAATGCTTGCATTCTCTCTGAGGCTGTGGTAATATATCACTCGTGTCAGAGATGACGCGGGTGTAGTTCAATGGTAGAACACCAGCCTTCCAAGCTGGATACGTGGGT
>USFD01000106.1 GCA_900553885.1 uncultured Ruminococcus sp. | reverse complement strand
GGAGTTGTCCGGGGGAGAACGGCAGAGAGCCGGCATTGCCCGGGCTCTGGTCTGCGGCCCGGAGCTTCTGATCTGTGACGAGGCCTTTTCTTCCCTGGACGCTTCCACCCGGGACGGACTGCTGGAACTGTTCCGGAAGCTTCAGACAGAGCAGGGACTGACCTGTCTGTTTATCTCCCATGATATGAAAACGGTTGCCCGGATCAGCGGCAGAATAGGCGTCCTCTTCCGGGGGGAACTGGTGGAGACGGGAAAAACCAGATCGGTCTGTACCGATCCCTGGCATCCCTATACGAAGCAGCTTCTCCTGTCCGTGCCGGCCCCGGATCCTCTGCGGGCAGGGCGGAGAAAGGGAATTCCGTTCCGGGAGAAGAGTACGGAACTGCCGGACAGAGACGGCAGAGCACACAAGGGCTGTTCCTTTGCAGAAAGCTGTCCCTATGCTATGGACTGCTGCAGGGAGGAAACACCGGACAGTTATGCGTTCGGGGAGCGGACGGTTAAATGCTTCCTCTACTCGGAAGAACACAGCGGAAGAAGAGCAGAAGGCTATAAAATGACGTCTCAGATATAGCCGGATATGCGAGTCTTGAAAAGGAGAAACAATATGAATATAAGACGGAGAACAGGGAAGAAGATAAAAAAAATCCGGTCCCGGCTGTGGGCGGTCCTTCTGACCGCGGGGCTGACGGCGGGGCTGCTTACGGGCTGCCTGCAGGACAGCGGCGAAAGTGCTGACGGTGAGAAAGAGATCACCATTGCCATCAGCAGTGATACGGGAACCCTGGACCCGGCAGGCTCCATTGCCCTGAGCTGGCTTTCCTATGCCCCGGCCGCAATGGATGAACTGCTCACTTTTGATGAGAACGGTGAAATAGAGTACCGGGCGGCCCAGTCCTATGAAGTGAGCGGGGACAACCGGGTATGGACCTTTCATCTGCGGGAAGGAGCCCTCTGGTCCGATGGAACTCCGGTTACATCCGGGGATTTCCGAAATACCATAGAACGGGCTCTGGACCCGGCTTCCGGCAGCGGATATGCAGTATATCTTTTCCCCATTGAAAATGCGGAAGAGATATACAATGGAGAGGCGGATATGGACAGCCTGGGCGTGGAGACGCCGGATGATAATACACTGATCTTCCGGCTGGATAAAGCCTGCGTGTATTTCCTGGACCTGCTGCGGCTTCCCGTGTATATGCCTTCCTGCCGGACATATGCGGATTCCGCGGACAGCGGCTGGGATAAGAATCCTGAGACCAGCCTTTCCAACGGGCCTTTTTTCCTGAAGGAGTATGTGCCGGATCAATATTTTGTTCTGGAGAAAAACGAAAATTACTGGAATGCCGATGCAGTAAATCTGGACCGGATTACCTTCCGGTTTTATGCTGATACCCAGACTATGGCCAGCGCTTATGAAGCCGGAGAGGTGGATGTAGCCACATCTCTTTCCTCCACAGTAATGGACCTTTATGAGGGAAAAGAAGATCTCTACCTGACAGAACAGATCGCTACCCGGTATATTTATTTCAATCTGAATGTGGAGCCCCTTGACGACGTGCGGGTGCGGGAGGCCATCAATCTGGCGGTAAACCGGGAAGAACTCTGCAGGATTGTAGGAGAAGATACAGAACCGACTTATAATCTGGTAGCAAAATATATGAAGGACAAGAACACAGGAGAGTATTTTACAGACGGCGCAAAACAGCCCTTTGAGGAAAATGTCAGCCGGGCGCAGGAGCTGCTGGCCCAGGCGGGCTATCCGGACGGCGAGGGATTTCCGGTGCTGACATACCGGTATCCATCTCTGGAAATGGACTCGGATACGGCCCAGGTTCTGAAAGAGCAGCTGAAAGAGAACCTGAATATTGAGATAGAGCTGGAAGCCCAGGAACTGCAGATGAACTACAGCAGCCGCCATGCGGGAGACTTTGATCTGTGCAGGATGAACTGGACGGCGGATTTTGCTGATCCCTATACGTATCTGTCCATGCTCCTGTCGAACAGTACGTACAACTGCAGCGGCATCCGGGACCCTGAGTACGACAGGCTGGTGGCCCGGTCTGACTCCGAGACAGACCCTGTGAAGCGCTCAGAGCTGCTGCACGAAGCGGAACAGCTTGCGGTGGGAGAGAGGTTTTACATCCTTCCCCTTTATGCCATGAAGGGGGTAAATCTGGTGAATCCGGATATCACAGGCATTACCCGGAATCCGGCCACCGGAGGTCTGGAATACCGGTATGCGGATATCAGTAAATAAGGCGGAAGCAAATGTATCAGAAAAAGGAGGAAGTGAAAGATGCTGGAACTGGTTACAGGAGGAAGCGGCAGCGGAAAATCTGCCTACGCGGAAGAACACATCTGCCGGATCCATCGGATCCTGAGCAGAAAAGCCGGCAGAAACCTTCCTCTTTTCTATATTGCGGCTATGATCCCCCGGGGAGAAGAAACACGCAGAAAAATAGAACGGCACAGAAAGATGAGGGAGACAAAAGGATTTCAGACGCTGGAATGGTATACGGATATTGCCGGAAAAATCCGGGAAAAGCCCTTGCCGGAGAATGCCTGTGTTCTGCTGGAGTGTCTGTCCAATCTGACAGCCAATGAGATCTATGAGCCGGAGGGGGCCGGGAAGAAGGCAGCAGACGCAGTGGCAGAAGGTGTGCGGATGCTGCAGAAAAAATGCGCTGCCGCAGTAGTTGTAACCAACGAGGTGTTTTCGGAAGTGCCTTCGGAGAGCAAAGGGGAAACAGACGAAATGACAGAGTATAAAAAGATTCTGGGAGAGATCAACCGGACTCTGGCGGAAACGGCGGATCAGGTAACGGAAGTGGTATGCGGCATCCCCTGCGGCGTCAGAGGAGGGCAGAAACTGAAGCTGGTAACAGGCGGAGCATTTCAGGGAAAATACGCCTGGGCTTCGGCAGAGTATCCCGGACTTTCCTGGACGGACGGAGGAAGCTGTTCTCTGGATGAGATCCATACATTTCAGGGAATGAACCGTTTTCATCTGTTTATCCGGCGCTGGCTGGAATCGGGACGGAAAAAAGAAGAACTGACGGATCTGATTCTGGAACGGCAGGGAGAGATTGTGCTTGTGTGGGATGAGATCGGCTGCGGCCTGGTTCCCGTAGACGCTTCTGACCGGGAGTACAGAGAAGCCGTGGGACGGATCTGCACAGAGCTGGCGGCGGCGGCGGTCCGGGTAGACCGGGTGGTCTGCGGGATTGCAAAGAGAGTGAAATAGCCGGCAGGATGAAATAATACAGACAGAGAAATATGTCAGATGCGAGATGACTTTATGGATGAAAGACAGGGAACAGAGATATGTATGAAAAACTGGAGCAGGTACAGCCTGCAGAGATTGAAAAACGAAGTTTTGAGATTATAACGGAAGAACTGAGGCAGAAGGGAAAAGTGCTGACGCCCGGCACGGAACCCATTGTCAAGAGGTGCATTCATACCAGCGCGGATTTTGACTATGCGGATAACCTGGTCTTTTCTCAGGGAGCTGTAAAAGAGGCGCTGGAAGCGCTCCGGCAGGGCGCGCCGGTAGTGACGGATACCCAGATGGGAAAAGCAGGAATCAATAAAAGGAAACTGGCTCAATATGGCGGCCAGGCATACTGCTTTATGTCAGACGAGGATGTGGCCGTGAGAGCGGCAGAGAGCGGCACGACCCGGGCCTGCGCCAGTATGGATAAGGCGGCGGAGATGGGGCTGAATGGTATTTTTGCCATCGGAAATGCACCTACGGCGCTGGTCAGACTGTATGAGCTGATCCAGGAAGGAAAGCTGAAACCGAAGCTGATTATAGCAGTGCCGGTAGGCTTTGTGAATGTAGTGCAGGCCAAGGAAATGATACTGGATCTGAAGGACGTTCCCAGCATTGTGGCAAAGGGAAGAAAAGGCGGCAGCAATATTGCGGCATGTATCTGCAACGCATTGCTGTATATGATGGAGGAGTAGGATGGAAAGACCATATTTTCCCATGTTTATTGACCTGAAGGACAGGCGGATTTTTGTGGCAGGCGGCGGCCGGATCGCCCGGAGGCGGATTGAGGCGCTTATAAAGTTCGGCGCGGACGTTTACGTGGCTGCTCCCCGGATCTGTCCCGGGATTGAGGCGCTTACCCGGGAGGGGAAAATTAAAACCGTACTTCGGGAATACCGCCCCTCCGATCTGGAAGGAACGGATTTCGCCATTGCCGCTACAGACGACCGGGAGGTAAACCGGGCCGTGTATGCAGAATGCAGAAAAAGGGGAATCCCGGTGAATGTGGCAGACGATAAAACACTCTGCGACTTTTATTTTCCGGCTCTTGTGCTGACGGACGATGTGGTAATCGGGATCGGCTCCGGCGGAGAGAGCCCGGGAAGGGTAAAAGAAGTGCGGAAGAGGATCGAAAAGCTGGAGGATCTGTGAGCAGAAATCCTGCTGGTAAAGCGGCGATTTGATTAAATTGATTAAAATTAAAAAACTGCCGGAGCTGCAGTTCGCTGATATGCGCTGCAGTTCCGGCAGTTTTCTGTTTTCTGTCGTTTTTGTTTTTCTGTTTTTCTATTGAATGAAAGCGGACAATGGAAGCCGCTTTTATTCTGTTGTTCCGGCCTTGCTTACTGGATCGGCTCAAAATCAACTGCGCCGTGTTTGCAGAGCGGGCAGATGAAATCATCCGGGAGCACATCTCCCTCATAGATATATCCGCACACCTTGCAGACAAAACCTTTCTTGCCTTCTGTATCCGGCTTCGGTTTTACATTGTTCTGATAATAGGTGTAGCTCATTGTTTCTTTTTCGCTCATTACACGGGCTTCTGTTACAGAGCAGATGAACATGCCGTGCGTATCCAGATCAACATACTGCTCAACTTTCAGTGAAATGGCAGCGTTGATGTATTTCGGCAGAATGATCAGGCCGTTGTCGGAGCGAACCGGTGTGATGCCCTCAAACTTGTCCACAGTCCGTCCGCTCTGGAATCCGAATCTCTCGAATACGCTGAACGGTGCGTCTACAGACAGGCAGTTTACATTAAGAATGCCGGTCTGCTTGATGATGTGGTGAGAGTAGTTTGCCTTATTGATATTTACAGCCACACGGTTCGGTGTGTCGGTAAGCTGAGTTACTGTGTTGACGATCAGACCGTTGTCTTTCTTTCCGTCGTTGGATGTAACAACATACAGGCCGTAACCGATGCGGAAGAGAGCGGTAAGATCATTCTTATTTGCAGCTTCCGGAGACTGGGCGATATACTCCTGGCAGAGTTCATCAGCCATTGCCTGAATCTGATCTTTGTTTTCCGGGCTGACTGCAGATTTAATCTTTACAGTTGTGTTCAGCCAGGTAATGTCTTTGGATTTCTCAAACATGCCTTTCATAATCTTGGCGGCAAGAGGAGCCCAGGAACCGTTTTCAATCAGGCCGATGGTACGCTTCTGGTAGTTGCGCTCGGTCAGGTGATCGATAAACTGTTTCATGAACGGGAAAATCTCCGCATTATATGTTGTAGTGGCAAGAACCAGTTTGCCGTAGCGGAATGCATCTGCAACTGCCTGGGACATATCACATCTTGCCAGGTCATGTACGACTACTTTCGGGCAGCCTTTTGCTTTCAGCTGCTCAGCCAGCATTTCCACAGCTTTTCTTGTGTTGCCGTATACGGAAGTGTATGCGATTACAATTCCCTCTGACTCTACAGCATAGGAAGACCAGACGTCATATTTTCCGATATAGTGTCCCAGATCTTCTTTCAGTACCGGGCCGTGGAGCGGGCAGATGGTCTGAATGTCCAGTCCGGCAGCCTTTTTAAGGACAGCCTGTACCTGTGCGCCATATTTTCCTACAATGCCGATATAGTAGCGGCGGGCTTCATCATCCCAGTCTTCCTCTGCGTCCAGGGCGCCGAATTTTCCGAATCCGTCCGCGGAGAAGAGCACTTTGTCTGTGCTGTCGTAAGTCATCATAACTTCCGGCCAGTGAACCATCGGAGCAAATACGAAAGTCAGCTCGTGTTTTCCAAGAGACAATGTGGAGCCGTTTTCAGCTGTCAGCCGCTTTACCTGGGGATCCAGGCTGAAGAAGCAGTCCATCATGGCGAATGCTTTTGCTGTGGCAACAACGGTTGTATCCGGATATGTTTTCAGGAAATTCTCAATATTTGCGGAGTGGTCCGGCTCCATGTGCTGGATGATCAGGTAATCCGGCTTTCTTCCATTCAGAACATTTGCCAGGTTGTCCAGCCATTCATGAGTGAAGTGAATGTCCACAGTATCCATAACAGCGATTTTGTCATCGTCAATAACATAGGAGTTGTAAGACATTCCGTTGGGCACGACATACTGGCCTTCGAAAAGATCTACCTGGTGGTCGTTGACACCGACATATTTGATAGTTTCTGTAACATGTATCATGTAGATGAGTCTCCTTCCTTAGAAAAAAATTATCGGGCAGACCGCTGTGGCAGAGGGCTGCCGCACAAATATTACCAAACCTATTATAGCAGGAGAAATGGACAAAGCAAGGGATTCTTAATAACATTTCTTAAAATTAATCTTTGCTATTTCCATTCACACCGCACCAGGGCTTTCAGGATATCATTGATTTTCCGGGATTCTGCCAGAATCCGGTATTCCGGTTCATGGATATCTTCCAGGTAATGGGCGTCGGAAGAACAGATTACATTGCACTTCTCAAAATACGGATGCTCTCTGCGGATCCGGTGAAGATGCCGGAAGTCATGAAATTCCGCGCAGGAAAAGGTACTGTCCGGCGGGACAAAGCCCAGATTGGAAAGAAGGCTTGTGGAAGATTTATCCACATGAGCCGGGTAGGCGATGCCGCCGAAAGATTCCGCAAGAGGAAGAGCGTCGTCATAAGAAATGGAAGTGGCAGTGATCAGCAGATTTTCTACAGTGCCTGTTACACGGTCTTTTTCATCCATGATCTGCTGTTTCCCGAAGATGTCCTCCCGGTTCGGAACAGGAAGGAGACGCTCGTATACATAGGCGTCAAATGCCAGGGCGTCCTCCAGGGCAGGAAAGAGACAGATTACATGGACTTCTTCCGCGGTGGTCAGCTCCATGCCCGGAATTACAGTGACGCCGTAGTTTTTGCCGTGATAAAGGGCGGCGGGACAGTTGCGGCAGCTGTTGTGGTCCGTCAGGGCAATGACATCCAGCCCTTTGACTGCAGCCATCCCGACCAGATTTGCCGGAGTCATGTCATCATCCCCGCATGGGGAAAGGCAGGAATGAATGTGCAGATCATAAAAAAGAGGGATCATTCCATGCCTGCCTTGTAGATATTCAGAGCCATGTCAAAGACAGGGAGTTCTGTGGAAAGAACCGCGATTCCTTCTTCGGAGGCTTTTTCCAGAGAATCTCTGTCCATGGAGACGCCTTCTGCCAGTACGATACAGGCTACGTCGGTGAGAGAGGCGACGGCTACTGTATTTTTATTCCCCATTACCGTTACCCACACACTGTCAGAGGGAGCTCTGCTCATAGCGATGCTCAGAAGATCACAGCAGAAGACCCGGGTGACTTCCCGGTCCGGCCTGCCTTCTGCCAGGATATGGCAGTCCGGAAGTTTCAGTATTGTCTGCAGTTTCATATGGATCACCTAATCCTTTCTTTTCTGTCTGTCCGGCACTCCGAAGGAGGCCAGATCTGTGGTCAGTTCACGGATGTATTTCCGGAGGAGGGCTTTGTCCTCTTCCGGCATGTTGTCATCCGGTTCTCTTTCCCGGGTCAGATGCTGAATTTTGTGAGAGAGGTCTGCAATATTGGACCGGAGGACATAGATGCAGTCGTTTGGTGTGGCGTCTCCCCGGACAATGTCTTCCGCCAGTGTCTGGCAGGTGGGCGCACCGCAGGAGCCGCAGTCCAGCCCCGGAAACCGGGCGGTGAGCTGCTCGACTTCGCTCATCATGCGCAGGCTTTCTCTGAATGTATTGCCCAGACGGAAAACCGGTTCGTACTCCACATCATCCGCCCAGTACATGCTCTGGATTTCCGGATTATCACATAAATGGTTTTTCGACACCGGCTGATATTTTATAAGACGCTTTGTCTTTGTTGTGGCAATGTATTCATTTTCCACGGTAAGAGCGCCTCCTACGCAGCCGCCGGTACAGGCGCTTAACTCTACAAAGGTCAGCCCGTGGAGTTTTTCATCTTCCAGTTCCTCCAGAACCCGGAGAATATTGACGATTCCGTCTCCCGCCAGATAGTTGTCCACCAGGAGTCCGCCTACTTCTCCGCCGGCGCTGCTCCAGCCGATTCCGATTCTGCCGGAGTTTGAAAGAGGGGTAAGCTGACTTTCGTCGTGCTTCATATGAGGCAGAAGCAGGGGATAGATCTCCTTAATGGCTACTACATTGTCGATATTGCTTTTTTCAATGCCCAGAGGCGCTTTTGCATAGGAGACTTTGGAGGGACAGGGAGAGAGAAAGATAATACCGATCTCTTCCGGTTTCAGTCCGGTCTTTTTCATGGCTCTGGCCCGGGCAATTTCTGCAGCCACTTCTACCGGAGCCTTGATGGGAAGAAGGCGGGAGATCAGGGAAGGAAACTTTACCCGGATCAGACGGATGACGGAGGGGCAGGCGGAACTGATAAAAGGCGCTTCTTTTTCATGAGCCTTTATGTATTCCCTGGAAGCCTCCGACACAAGCTCCGCCGCCGCGCTTACTTCGTATACATCATCGAATCCCAGCTTCAGGAGGGCGTTGAGCACAATGTCCGTGCTGGTCAGATTATTGTACTGGGCATAGAGGGACGGGGCCGGAAGAGCGACGGTGTATTTGAAATTATTGATCACTGAAAGCGGATCATAGATAGCGATTTTTGCGTGATGGGGACAGTACCGGATACACCGTCCGCAGTCAATGCAGAACTTATCTATGATATGTGCCTTCCCGTTGTGCACCCGGATTGCCTGTGTGGGGCAGTGCTTGATACAGTTAATGCACCCCTGGCAGGCGGATTCTTTCAGGCGGACCGAGCGGATAAATTTGTTTTTGTCCAATGACGCACCTCCTTTAAAACGCTACTTTCATGGTAATGGTAGTTCCCTGTCCGACAACAGTGTCAATTTCCATCCGGTCCGTATAGCGCTTCATGTTCGGAAGGCCCATTCCGGCGCCGAATCCCAGGGAGCGGACTTCCGGTCTGGCCGTGGAATAGCCTTCCTGCATGGCTTTTTCAACATCCGGTATACCGGGGCCTTTGTCGGCGAGAACCATGACAATATCGTCATCCGAGACCGTGACCGTGATCTGACCTCCGTCAGCGTGGATGACCATGTTGATTTCTCCTTCATACATGGCGATGGCCACCCGACGGATAATCTCGCTGTTTACGCCCAGCATTTTCAATTTGTTTTTGACAGAACTGCTGGCTTCACCTGCCCGGGTAAAGTCACTGCCGTCTATGTCATAGGTGAATATCAGCTGATCGCCCATCTAAGCACCTCCTCTGAGTCCATGTTCATAGAGCAGGCCGCATGCCGTAAACATGTAGTGTTCAGTTGCCAGAACCGCGATTCCTTTTCCCATGGCAAGGGCAAGCATATGTTCGTCCGGCATTTTCCCGCGGACAAAGATAATACAGACAATATCCAGCATTTCCGCGGTGCGCACCACCTGGGGATTGCACAGACCTGTCATAAGAACGGAGCATTTGCCGCAGTAGGCGAGTACATCGCTCATCATATCGGCGGAAAAGACAAATTCCGCATCCACGTCCGCCAGTTCTTCTCCGTACAGAAACTGTGCGTCCAGGATTTTCTGCATCTCTCTGATTGTCATAAAACCTTGTATGATGTTTATAGAAGCTTAAACATCACATTTCCTTTCTTTTAATCTGGT
>USFD01000105.1 GCA_900553885.1 uncultured Ruminococcus sp. | reverse complement strand
GATTCCGGAACGGAATAAGGATCCCACATCCCATATCTCCGTCCCATTCTATCCAAGAATTCTGAATATTTCCTATATTTCTTAATCTAGTTCATTTCGACAAATCCGAATATGATTTCTGTTTCCTCTGTATCCAAGTATTTTCGGATCTTTTTCCAGTCCCATGTCACAGATAAATTCAAATCTTACAGTTTCAGATTCTTGAAGAGCTCTCCCAGACTGGTTCCGATATTTTCGCTCTTTGGAATTACCACTTTTTCTTCCGGCTCTTCTTTTACTTCCTCCAGAGCTTTCATGCTCAGGCTGACTTTGCCGTCTTTTATTCCGATTACCTTAACTTTGACTTCATCTCCGACATTCAGTACGTCAGAGGGGAGTTTTACACGCTTCTGTGAAATCTGGGAAACATGAACCAGACCTGACAGTCCGTTTTCCAGTTTGACAAATGCACCGTAGTTCTGAAGAGTTTCAACTTTGCCGCTGAGAACTGTGCCGATTTTGAGATTGGCAATCTGTTCCTCTCTGGCTTTTTTCTCCTTCTCTTTGAGAATCTCACGTGCAGAGAGAACAAGGCGGTTGCTTGCCTGATCAACATCGATTACACGTACTTCGATATCTTTTAAAAGATAGGTTTCCAGATCCTCAATATAGGAAAGGGAAAGTTTGGAAGCGGGAACAAAGCCGCGGAGACCTTCTACCATGACGATGACTCCGCCGTTGACAACACCCTCTACTTTTACCGGAAGAATGGTCTTGTTTTCCATATATTCCGTAACTCTGTTCCAGGGATTGGCATCATCAAAATGTTCCTCGTAGTCAGCCATAGTTTCTTCCGGCTTTTCCGCTGTTGTTTCTTCTGCTTCATTTGTCTGTAATTCTTCCTTTAATTCTTCGCTCATTGTGCAGCACCTCAACTTACTTTCTTTTTGTTCAATGGCAACAGTATACCATATTCCGGACAGAAAAAACAACAGTCAGCCGCAATCCCGGCTTAAAATCTTACAATTTTTATTGACGAAACTGCAAAAAAATGGCAATCTGATAGATAATAATGAATGAAGTGCTGCCGGTATGGCAGTTTTTGTGAATGGAGAGAGAAGATGAATAAGGAAAAAGAAAGAAAAATATATGTGGTGGGACATAAGAATCCGGACACGGATTCCATCTGTTCTGCTATTGCCTACGCTGCTTTGAAAACTGCTCTGACAGGAAAAAAATATGAGCCGCGGCGCGCCGGACAGCTGAATGAGGAAACACAGTATGTGCTGGAACGGTTTCATGTAAAGGTGCCGGCACTTCTCTCAGATCTGCGGGAACAGATTAAGGACGTGGAGCTTAAAGAAGTAGAAGGCCTGAAGGACAGTATTTCCATCCGTACTGCATGGGAAAAGATGAGAGAATCGAATATTCATACGCTTCCGGTTACAAGAGACGGTAAACTGGAGGGCCTGATCACAATCGGAGATATTGCCATGACTTATATGGAAGTATATGACAGTACAATCCTTTCAAAAGCAAGAACACAGTACAGGAATATTGCCCGGGCGGTGGACGGAGAGATTATTACAGGAAATGAACATGGATATCTTCTGAAAGGAAAATCAGTGATTGCCGCTTCCAGCAAAATTCTGATGTCAGATTTTATTAATAAGGATGATCTTGTGATTATGGGAGACAGAAAGGATGCGCAGCAGTGTGCGGTTGATATGGAAGCAAGCTGTATGGTTGTATGCCAGAATGCTCATATTTCAGAAAAAATAATAAAACAGGCCGAGGAGAAAGAGATTGTGATTATCCGTACGCCCCACGATACGTTTACAGCTGCGCTTCATATTAATCAGAGCATCCCGGTCAAATATTTTATGACAAAGGAAAATCTGGTGACGTTCCGGATGCGGGATTATGTGGATGATGTAAAAGAGGTAATGGCCAAAAAACGGTTCCGTGATTTTCCTATTGTGGACAACAGAGGAAAATTTCTGGGACTTATTTCAAGACGAAGACTTCTTAATGTTCATAAAAAACAGGTGATCCTGGTAGATCATAATGAGAAGAGCCAGGCAGTTGACGGGATAGAAGAGGCGGAAGTCCTGGAGATTATCGATCATCACAGACTGGGCAGCATTCAGACAATGGCGCCTGTATTTTTCCGCAATCAGCCCGTGGGCTGTACAGCCACGATTATATACCAGATGTATCAGGAGGCAGGCGTGGAAGTGAGCACGGTAAATGCAGCGCTTCTCTGTGCGGCGATTATTTCAGATACTCTGATGTTCCGTTCTCCTACCTGTACCCCTCTGGATGAAAATACGGCAAAGACACTGGCGGATATCGCAGGAATCAATATTGAAAACCTGGCGCAGGAAATGTTCAACGCGGGAAGCAATCTGAAAGGAAAAAGCGCGGAAGAAATCTGCTTCCTGGATTTCAAGCAGTTTACGGTTAATGATACAGTATTCGGAGTAGGACAGGTAAATTCCATGAGTGCAGAGGAGCTTAAGGAGATCAAGCGGATCGTGGAACCGCATCTGGAAAGGGCGCGCAGTGCTCATGGCCTGAATATGATCTTTTTCATGCTGACGAATATTCTTACCGAATCTTCTGAACTGCTGTGCTGCGGACCGGAGGCGAGGGAAAAGCTGTTAGGTGCCTATGATCTTCCGGAAGACACAGAAGAACTGATGCTTAAAGGAGTCGTTTCCCGTAAAAAGCAGCTTGTGCCGGCCCTTGTTGCCGCCCTGCAGCAATAACGGACAAAGGAAAAGGAGACAAAGATGGCAAAACAGATCTGGAAACCGGGCAATATGCTCTATCCGCTGCCGGCGGTTATGGTCAGCACTGCCGACCGCAGCGGAAATACGAATATTATTACAATTGCATGGACAGGAACCGTATGCACCAATCCACCCATGACATATATTTCGGTCCGGCCGGAACGGCATTCCTACAATATGATAAAAGAAAGCGGGGAGTTTGTGATTAATCTGACTACACAGGAGCTGATGAAGGCGACAGACTTCTGCGGGGTCCGTTCCGGAAGAGATACCGACAAATGGAAACAGTGCGGCCTGACCCGGGAAGCTGCTTCTTCTTTGCGCTATGCGCCTGTAATTGCGGAAAGTCCCGTGAATATTGAGTGCCGTGTTGAGAAAATTGAAGAACTTGGAAGTCATCACATGTTTCTGGCTAGGGTCACGGCTGTTCAGACGGATGAAGCATATATGGACAGAAACGGAAGATTTGAACTGAACAGAGCCGGACTGGTGGCTTATTCCCACGGGGAATATCTGGCACTGGGAAAGAAACTTGGAACATTCGGATGCAGCGTGAAGAAGAATTCGCAAGGACATTCCGCCGGACAAAAAAACAGAATGTCTTCCGGAAAAAATACAGACAAAAACAGACGGAAAAAACGTATGAAAGAGCAGAATACGAGAAAAAATAAAAGAAGCAGATAATAAATGAAAGATTGAATTGAGAATGAATATCAATAATTGACTTGAAGTGAAAAGGGAACTCTGGTAAAATACATATAGTTAGTTATAACTAACTATATGTGAATAAATCATGGATCCTCCTTATGCCCTGATAGTACCTGTTCTCAGGACAGGAGAATCCAAGGGAAAGGACGAAGAGAATATGGCTTACTTAAAGATTGAAAAAGTGACCGGACGTGAAATTATCGATTCCAGAGGAAACCCTACGGTAGAGGCGCAAGTGCATCTTGCTGACGGAACTTCGGCAAGGGGAGCCGCGCCCAGCGGCGCATCCACAGGTGAATTTGAAGCCCTTGAATTACGGGACGGAGACAAATACAGATATGGAGGCAAAGGCGTTTCAAAAGCGGTGGAGAATATTAATACTGTGATCTGCAGCACACTGCGGGGAATGAATGCCGGCGATATCTATGCCGTAGACCGTGCGATGATTGAAGCAGACGGCACAACGGATAAATCCAAGCTTGGAGCAAATGCGATCCTTGCGGTGTCCATTGCATGTGCAAGGGCAGCGGCTGCGGCTCTCGATCTTCCTCTTTACCGCTTCCTGGGCGGTGTGAATGCAAATCGGCTGCCTGTGCCTATGATGAATATTTTAAATGGCGGCGCCCATGCAGCGAATACAGTAGATGTGCAGGAGTTTATGATTATGCCTGCCGGCGCGTCATGTTTTCAGGAAGGCCTGAGATGGTGTACGGAAGTATTTCACGCTCTGGCATCCCTCCTGAAGGAAAAGGGACTTGCCACATCTGTGGGGGACGAGGGCGGATTCGCTCCGGATCTGGGAAGTGATGAAGAGGCCATCGAATATATTCTTGAAGCAGTCAAAAAAGCGGGATATGAGCCGGGAAAAGACTTCGTGCTGGCTATGGATGCCGCTTCCAGCGAGTGGAAGAGCGGGATAAAAGGAGAGTATCTCCTTCCCAAATGCGGAAAGAGGTTCACTTCAGCACAGCTTATTGAACACTGGAAAACCCTGTGTGAAAAATATCCGATCTACTCGATAGAGGATGGTCTGGATGAGGAGGACTGGGAAGGCTGGCAGATGATGACAAAAGAGCTGGGAGACAAAGTACAGCTGGTAGGAGACGATCTGTTTGTTACAAATACGGAGAGACTGGAAAAGGGAATTCAAATGGGATGCGGCAATTCCATCCTGATCAAGCTGAATCAGATCGGCTCCGTATCCGAGACACTGGAAGCGATTAAAATGGCTCACAAAGCGGGATATACAGTTGTTACTTCTCACCGTTCCGGGGAGACAGAAGATACGACAATTGCAGATCTTGCAGTGGCTCTGAATACCTGCCAGATCAAAACAGGCGCACCCAGCAGAAGCGAGCGGGTGGCCAAATATAATCAGCTCCTGAGAATTGAGGAAGAACTGGGAGACGGCGCATCCTATCCCGGCTTTTCTGCATTCAATCTCTGCCGTTAAAGCAGAAAAATAAAAGAACTGCTGAAGTTATAATACAGGAAGTCTGCCGATATGATGCATGAACCGTAAGTGTGCCGGAAAGATACACGGGGCAGAATACGCATCATACCGGCAGACTTCTGTCTGCTTATAAGACACAGATCCGACAGGATGACCTTCGGATTTTCTTAAAAATACCGGGAAAGTCTGGAAGTGTTCCGGAAAATAGAGTATAGTGGAAGAAGCGTATAAAAACAAAGCAGAGGAGGATACTCAGATGAAGAAACCGGTACTGGTTATTATGGCTGCAGGGATGGGATCTCGATACGGAGGATTAAAGCAGATTGACCCGGTGGACAAAGAAGGCCATATTATTATGGATTTCTCTATTTATGACGCAAAAAAAGCAGGTTTTGAAAAAGTTGTGTTTATTATCAAAAAGGAAAATGAGAAAGATTTTAAAGAGGCAGTCGGCCGCCGGATCGGGAAGGTCATGGAGACGGCATATGTATATCAGGAGCTGAATAATATTCCGGAAGGTTTCGTGATTCCGGAAGGACGTGTGAAACCCTGGGGAACGGCTCACGCAATCCTGTGTGCTGCAGACGAGATTGATTCTCCGTTTGCTGTGATCAACGCAGATGATTATTACGGACGCAGCGCATTTGAAAAAATATATCAGTATCTGACAACGCATGAGGATGATGAAAAGTACAGATATACGATGGTCGGTTACCGGCTGAAAAATACAGTGACAGATAATGGATATGTGTCCAGAGGGGTGTGCGCTCTCAATGAAAAGAATGAACTGATCAGTGTGACAGAACGGACCAGGATTGAGAAACGGGACGGCGGAGTTGCCTATTCCGAGGACGGCGGCAGCAGCTGGACGAAAATTGATGGAAATACACTTGTTTCAATGAATATGTGGGGCTTTACAGAAAGTATTCTGAAAGAGATTCGTTCCGGGTTCCCTGCATTTCTGGAAAAAGGGCTGGCAGAGAATCCGCTGAAATGTGAATACTTCCTGCCTTCCGTTGTCAGCGGACTGCTGAGCAGCGGAAAGGCTTCGGTGGAAGTGCTGGAATCCGAAGATAAATGGTATGGAATAACATATAAGGAGGATAAGCCGGCTGTTACTGCGGCGGTTCAGAATATGAAGGATGCCGGCCTGTATCCCGAGCGGCTGTGGGGATAGAAGAAACGGGAAAGTTATGCAACATTTTTACCAAAAGATGAGAGAAAAATATAATGTATTTTTCCGGATGTTATGCTATACTGTGCCTGCAGACAGAAAAAGAAAGCTTTTTGTGGCTGCAGGCTGAACTGTAGATAGTTATGCATTGGTTAGGAGGAGATTCTATGTCAATTTTAGTAACGGGAGGAGCCGGATTTATCGGAAGCCACACATGTGTTGAACTGCTCAATGCAGGATATCAGGTTGTTGTCGTGGATAATCTGTATAATGCGTCTGAAAAAGCCATTGAACGGGTGAAAGAAATAACAGGGAAAGATCTGACATTTTATAAAGCGGATATCAGGGATAAAGAAGCAATGAATGCTGTCTTTGATAAAGAAGACATTGAGTCTGTTATCCATTTCGCCGGACTTAAGGCAGTGGGAGAATCCGTTGTTAAACCGCTGGAATACTATGAGAATAATATCGGAGGAACCATTGCTCTTTGCGACGTTATGCGCAATCATGGAGTTAAGAATATTATTTTCAGTTCTTCCGCGACTGTATATGGAGATCCGGCATTTATCCCGATCACGGAAGAATGCCCGAAAGGTACATGTACCAATCCTTATGGATGGACGAAATGGATGCTGGAGCAGATCCTGACAGATCTGCACACCGCAGATCCGGAATGGAATGTAGTGCTTCTGCGTTACTTTAATCCGGTTGGAGCGCATAAGAGCGGAAAGATCGGAGAGGACCCGAAGGGAATCCCCAATAATCTGATGCCTTATATTACACAGGTTGCAATCGGCAAGCTGGACTGCCTTGGCGTATTCGGCGATGATTATGATACACCGGACGGTACCGGTGTACGTGACTATATTCACGTAGTGGACCTGGCAGTGGGCCATGTACGGGCAGTAGAAAAGCTGAAGGAGAAAGCCGGTGTTTCTGTATATAATCTGGGAACAGGAAAGGGATATTCAGTGCTGGATATGGTGAAAGCTTTCAGTAAAGCCTGCGGAAAAGAAATTCCGTATCAGATTAAACCCCGTAGAGCGGGAGATATTGCAATGTGTTACTGTGATGCCACAAAAGCTAAAAATGAACTTCACTGGACGGCAGAACGCGGACTGGACGAGATGTGTGAGGATTCCTGGAGATGGCAGAGCCAAAACCCGAACGGGTATAATGACTGAGCCTGTATTGAAAGCCTGAATCAGAGACATAAAGCCGCAGGGATGCAGTTTATTTGTGACTGCATTCCTGTTTTTTTATGGAAATAAGAGCGGTCTCATGATATAATCACTGCGTCCGGACACAGAGGAATAAAGAAAATTCCGCTGTCAGTCAGTAAAGATAAAAGGAGTGCGGGACTTTATGAAGCGTATGGTTGATTTAAAACAGGTGTCAGACGGGCGGCTCTATTCTTCCGGCGACATGGTAAAGGCAGACTGCAGAGACTGTGAAGGCTGTTCGGACTGCTGCCGTGGAATGGGAAATACCATTCTTCTTGATCCTATGGATGTGTGGCGGTTCCGGCGGGATCTGCACAAAGATTTCGGCGCGCTTCTGGAGAAAGAAGCGGAACTGGGCATGGCGGACGGCATGATTCTTCCGAATCTGAAAATGGATGCCCGGACAGATGCCTGCCCTTTCCTGGATCACAATGGAAGATGCAGCGTGCATGATTCGAGGCCCGGGCTGTGCCGGCTCTTTCCTCTTGGCAGATATTATGAGGGGAATGGATTCCGGTATTTCCTTCAGATCCATGAATGCAGCAAAAAGAACCGCGGAAAAATCAAAATAAAAAAATGGCTTGGAATACCGGATCTGAAGGCCTACGAGGCATATATTCTCTCCTGGCACGATTTCCTGGAAATGTGCCGGGAAGGAGCGGAAACGCTTGATGAAGAAAAGAGAAAAACGCTTGCTCTTTATGTGCTGCGCAGATTTTACGAGCTGCCTTATTATGCGGAAAGCGAAGACGCTTTCTATGGGGAATTCGCGCAGAGACTGGAAGAAGCGAAGGAAAAGCTTGGACTGCAAGGGGAGAATTCTTAAGCTTTTTTTAAAAAGATATAAGATTTATATAGTTCTATTGCCATATACAAAAAACAGTGCTATTTTATTGCCGTAATCAGTAAACATCCGGTCAGAAGCAGCCGGAAGACAGTAATTATACAAAAGAGAGAGGATTATGCAGAGGAGTATAAATACAATACAGAGGGAAAAGATTGCCCGCAGACGGAGAGTATCCAGAAAGCAGAGGATGAGACGGACAAGAAGAAGAAGGAGAATTCTGATCGCAGTTTTATCACTGCTGATTCTCGTGCCTGCCGCAGCAGGAATTCTGATTTACCAGTTCCATCCTGTGTTTTTCAGAAGCGCTGTGGTAGCGCAGGAACTGAAAGAAACATTTCATCCGGAAAAGAATATCCGGTATGTACTGGGAGGAACAGCCGGCCAGGTGAAAACGGAAGGCAAAGTCGATACGTCCAGTGTTGGCGACTATCCGGTAAAATACAGATTCCGGGGCCAGAGCCAGACTGTAACAGTACAGGTACGGGATACAAAGGCGCCGGAACTGACTGTCAGGAATTATACAACAGACCTGGCAGAAAAACTGAAACCGGAGTTTTTTGTCCAGGAAGTAAAAGATGCTTCCAAAGTATCGCTGAAATTTGACAGACAGGAAAAGTTTACCAAGGCCGGTACGTATGATATCAACATAGTAGCCGAAGATGCATCCGGCAATTCAACGCAGAAGACGGCTAAGGTAATTCTGAAAAAGGATGAAACTGCTCCTACAATTGAAGGGGCGGACGATGTTACCATTCTGCAGGGGAAGACCATGGATTTCCTGAGCGGAGTAACAGTAAAGGACGATATGGATCCTGATCCGGTATTTGAAGTAGATGACAAGCAGGTTGATCTGAACGCTCCGGGTACATATACAGCAGTATATACTGCAAAAGACCGTTCGGGAAATGAAACCAAAGTAGAACGGAAAATCGTGGTAAAGAAAAATGAGGAGCTTGACCAGAAAATTGTATATCTGACATTTGACGACGGACCGTCACAAAATACAGGGAAAATCCTTGATATACTGAAAAAGTATAATGCCAAAGCAACATTTTTTGTCACCGGAAACAATCAGAAATATGACAGTATGATGAAACGGGCCTATGATGAAGGGCATGCCATCGGGCTTCATACGTACAGTCATGATTATAAGGAAGTATATGCTTCTGAAAAGGCATACTTTGAAGACCTGAAAAAGATCTCCGATCTGGTGGAAAAAGTTACGGGAGAAAAATCTCATATTATCCGGTTCCCGGGCGGATCCAGCAATACGGTCAGTGCACAGTATACAAAAGGACTGATGACATTACTTACAAAAAAAGTACAGGAAAAAGGCTATCAGTATTTTGACTGGAACTGCGATTCAACAGACGCCAGCGGCAATAATGTACCTGTGGATGTATTGGTGAAAAACGCCACATCCTGCAGCAGTCAGCACATTAACATACTGATGCACGATACAGATGCAAAGGGCACTACCGTAAAAGCTCTGCCGAAGATTATAGAGTATTACCGGGATAAAGGGTACACCTTTAAGGCAATAACAGTAGATTCCTATACAGCACATCATAACGTAAATAATTAGAAAAATCGGATTTGCCGAAATGAACTTAAATTAAGAAATACCGGAAAAGATTCAGAATTTCCGGTATAGAATGGGACGGAGATACGGGATGTGGGATCCTTATTCCGTTCCGGAATCTGAGAAAAATA
>USFD01000104.1 GCA_900553885.1 uncultured Ruminococcus sp. | reverse complement strand
AATTCTGAATATTTCCTATATTTCTTAATCTAGGTTCATTTCGACAATTTCAAATCTGTCTGCGGATGGATTTTTGCGGATGTGTATAGTATAGTATAATTATTGCTGTCAATGATTGAGTCTATAAGGGAAAACTGTGAGGCATATGGAGAGAAATATTTCAAGTGAAATACTGCATCAGATTTTGAATATGGGAGAGATGCTGCTGAATTCGGGCGCTGAAATCAAGCGTGTGGAGCAGACGATCAACCGGCTGGGAAAGGCGTACGGAGCGGCAAGGATGGATGTGTTTGCCATTACATCAAGTATTGTCGTGACTATGACATTTCCGGACGGGACTGAGGTTACGCAGACACGCAGGATTGAACAGCCGGCGGGGACAGATCTGTCAAGACTGGAACGGCTCAATGCATTAAGCAGGCGATGCTGTGAGAAGGGGATGCCTATACAGGAACTGACAGAGGAGATGGACAGAATCCGGAATGAGGCTGTGAGCAGCTGGTATGTATATCTGGGCTCCGTAATCGGGGCGGCAGCTTTTTCTGTCTTTTTCGGAGGAAATGTTCAGGACGGGATTGCAGCAGGTGTGTTTGCTCTGTTTATCTGCCTTTGCCAGAACGTACTGTCTCCCTTCTGCCCTAATCGGGTTATATTTAATCTGCTCTGTTCTCTGGCAGCGGGAATCGGAATATATGGAGTGACGGCGGTGATTCCCGGGCTTCGCGCGGATAAGATTATTATCGGTGACATTATGCTTCTGATCCCGGGAATTGCTATGACAAATGCAGTCAAGGATATGCTGGTAGGAGATACCATAGCGGGAACCATGCGTCTGCTGGAGTCCCTTCTCTGGGCAGGCGCGCTGGCAGGCGGATTTATGGCTTCTATGTGGATTATGGGAGGTGTATTATGAGCAGTGCTGTGTGGACAACAGGGATCCAGCTGGCCATGGCATTTGCGGGGAGCCTCGGGTTCTGTATGATGTTCCGGTTAAGAGCCGGACTCCTTGTGCCGGCGTCTCTGGGAGGACTTTTCTGCTGGGCGATCTATCTGACCGGGGCTCAGTATGTGGAGGGGATTTTTCTCCCGGCTTTTCTCGCCAGCGCGTTTGCGGCAACGTACGCGGAAGTTCTGGCAAGAAAACTGAAAGCGCCGGCAACTCTTTTCCTTATTCCGGCGGTTGTCCCGCTGGTGCCGGGAAGCGGTTTGTATTATACAATCAGTTATGCGGTGCAGGGGAAGCTGGAAATCTCTGCGGGATACGGAACGCAGACCATGCAGTTTGTGCTGGGCATTGCGTGCGGTATGTGTATTATCTGGGCTCTGTTTACTACTGTAAGACCAAGAAAAAATTAGGGGAATCCGGAGAAAGAAAACGGGAGAAGGGAGAGAGCGTATGGATGTAAAACTCTATTACAGAGAAGCGGGAAAAGGATTCCCGCTGATCCTGCTTCACGGAAATGGAGAAAACAGCGGATATTTTGAACATCAGATCGACTATTTTCAGAATAAGTACCGGGTAATTGCGCCGGATACCCGCGGACACGGAAAGTCGCCCCGGGGAGAAAAGCCTTTTACAATCCGGCAGTTTGCGGAAGATCTGCATGATTTTATGGATGAGCAGGAAATTGAAAAGGCACATATTCTGGGATTTTCAGATGGAGGAAATACAGCCCTTATCTTTGCTCTTAAATATCCCCGGCGGGTCGGCCGGCTGATTTTAAACGGCGCCAATCTGGATGCGTCGGGAGTGAAGCCGTCTACTCAGATTCCTATTGTGCTTGGCTATCGGGCTGCTTCTTTCCTGGCAGGACTGAAAAAGCTGGGCCTGAAGGGGGCATTTACAGATAAGGCACAGTACAATGCGCAGATGCTGGGACTTATGGTCAATGATCCGGATATTCTTCCGGAGGAACTGACGGAAAATACAGATCCAGATTTTGTAAATATGAAAAAACTGGTAATTGCCGGGGATAAAGATATGATCAAAGACGCGCATACCAGACTGATCTATGCAAGTCTTCCGAATGCTGAAATCAGAGTGCTTCATGGCACACATTTTATTGCCAGAGAGAGGTACAGAGAGTTCAACCAGGCGGTGGAGTCTTTTCTGGAAAAATGAGATTAAGAAGGAGGAGCGGATATGTATTATACCTGTCATTATCAATCTCCTCTGGGAGGCATCACAATGGCGTGTGATGAAGAGGGGCTTACCGGTCTGTGGTTTGACGGACAGAAATATTTCGGAAGCGGATTTCTGAAAGAGGCAGACCCGGAAAACCGGGAAGAGAAGGGGACAGTGCCGGGAAATGAACAGAAAAAACCGCCGGTGCTGGCACAGGCGGAAAAATGGCTTGATCTTTACTTTGCAGGGCGCAGGCCGGATTTTACTCCTCCGCTGCACCTTTCGGGCAGCGATTTCCGCCTGGTCGTATGGAAATTGCTGCTGGAGATTCCCTATGGGCAGACAACTACCTATAAAGAGCTTGCCTGCAGGATCGCGGAACAGAACGGCGGAAAATATATGTCGGCTCAGGCGGTAGGCGGCGCTGTGGGACATAATCCGGTATCAATCATTGTTCCATGCCATCGGGTCCTGGGAACCGACGGCAGCCTGACCGGCTATGCAGGCGGGATTGAGAAAAAACGCCGCCTGCTGGAACTGGAGGGAATTACATTTTCCCGGTAAACAGTGTGCCCGCTTTTCCGCCCCGGACGATATCGTAGAGCGCTTCCGGCCGTTTCCCGTTGGTAACGATTGTGTCGATGCCCTGGGAGGTGGCCAGCTGGGCAGCCTGCAGTTTTGTGCGCATTCCGCCGGTTCCGCGGCGGGAGCCGGCGCCGCCGGCCAGAGAATAAACGCTGTCGTCAATCGTGTCGATCTGTTCGATCAGCTTTGCATTCGGATAGAGCCGGGGATCACTGTCGTAGAATCCGTCAATATCAGACAGAATGATCAGTCGTTTGGCCCGGCAGAGGACTGCTACTACGGAGGAGAGCATGTCATTGTCTCCGAACAGCCTGTCTTCGGATTCGATCTCTGTGTAGCTGACAGAGTCGTTTTCGTTTACAATCGGAATAACACCCATTTCCAGCAGAGCGTTAAACGTATTTGTAAGATTTTCTTTTTTCTCTTCCTGTTCAATATCTTCTGCATTGAGCAGTATCTGGGCAACCGTTTTGTCATAATCTCCGAAAAATTTATCATAAAGATACATCAGACTGCACTGGCCTACGGCAGCTGCGGCCTGCTTCATACGCATGCTGTCCGGTCTGGTGTGCATGTTCAGCTTGTTTTTTCCGACAGCAATTGCTCCGGAGGAGACGAGGATCACCTCATATCCCATGTTGTGGATGTCTGCCAGTGTGCAGACCAGACGGTCCGTAGCGCGCAGATCACTTTTCCCTGCATCATTTGTCAGAGTGGATGTTCCTACTTTAACTACAATTCTATTATTATAAAGTCCCATTACTTTACTCCTTTTACTTGCATAATCGACTTCCCTATCGTATCATAGGCTCATAGATTACAAAAGCGAATGTTTATCATGGAAAGTATGAGGAAATGTAATGGATTCCAATTTGCAGAAATACCGTGCGTTTGCGGCGGCAGTGGAACAGGGGAGTTTTACAAAAGCAGCCCAGACGCTGAATTACACACAGTCCGGAGTCAGCCGGATGATTTCCGACCTGGAAAAAGAATGGGGACTTGAACTTCTGGAACGGGGAAAGTCCGGAGTCAGGCTCACCAGTGACGGGAGAAAACTTCTCCCTCTTGTAAAAAATATCTGCGGGGAGTATGAAAAGCTTCTGACCCGGGTAAATGAAATAAAAGGACTGAAGTCAGGTCTGATCCGGATCGGAGCTTTTTCCAGCGCGGCTTCCTGCTGGCTTCCGAATATTGTCAGAGAATTTCAGAAAGATTACCCGGATATTGAATATGAAGTGATTCTGGGAGATTATGACGAGATTGAACAGTGGATCCGGGAGGGGAAAGTTGACTGCGGTTTTTTGCGTCTTCCGGCAAGGGAGGAGATGGAAACCATATTTCTTGAGCAGGACAGGCTTCTGGTGGTGCTTCCGGAAGGGCATCCCCTTGCGGAACTGGAAAAGATACCTGTTTCTGCTATTACAGAAGAACCTTTTCTACTCCTCAAAAACGGGGAGAATGCGGATGCTCTCGAAATTTTCGGACGCAGTATGGCTGTCCCGAAGGTCCGTGTTACATCAGAAGACGGCTATGCTGTTCTGGCTATGGTGGAAAGCGGTCTTGGAATCAGTATCCTTCCGGAACTGATTCTTAAGCCGGGAACCCGGAGAATCGTATCCCGGGAGCTGGAGATACCGGTTTACCGCAATCTCGGCATTGGCTGGAAGGAGAAGCAAAGTGCGTCAATGGCGGTAAGACGGTTTATGGAATACCTGAAATACCGCTGATCTGGTAATTTTTTGTAAGTCTTGCCCCGGACAGTATCTATTGCTTATAACAGGCACATATTTTCAGAAAGAAAAGAGTTTGATTTAGGAAAAGAGTAATGACGAGTCTTCCGTTTCAGCTTATTTTTGAAGTGGCGGCGGGAGTTTTCGCGGCACAGAGAAATCCGTGCCGCGGTCTTTTTGCTTTACGTAGATTTAACAATTCTCTAATGTGGAAAGCTTTCTGAATGTTATACAATAGAAAAAGCAGTACGGCATGCGGGTGAAAACAGCGTGCCGGCTGATAAAACCGGGAATCAGAGAGGGATTATATATGGTTAAAATTTATGTGGTGGATACCAATGTCCTGATTCAGGCGCCCTATGCCATTGAAAGTTTTGAGGACAATGAGGTTGTTCTGCCCATGGCGGTGATCGAGGAACTGGATCATCTCAAGAAGGCGGAAGGAGAAGTTGGAATGAACGCCCGCAGGAGTATCCGCTGTCTTGAGCAGCTCCGGCAGAAAGCAGATCTTCTTACCGGTGTACAGATGGAAAACGGCGGAAGGCTCCGGGTAGAAAAGAATTATATAGATGTGGAGCTGCCGGAAGATCTTTCCCAGGAGAAGGCGGATAACCGGATCCTGAAAGTATGTGCAGGACTTTCCAGGGAACGCGAGGAACAGGTGATCCTGGTGACGAAAGACATTCTGCTTCGGATTAAGGCGCAGATTCTGGGAATCTGCTCGGAAGATTTTACAACAGATCAGGTGCTGGAACACGAGAATCAGTACAGCGGGAGACGTGAAGTCTATGTGCCGGAAGAAAGATTTAAGGAATTTAAGAAAAAAGGGGTTCCCCTTGACTGTGTGTATGCGGTGGATGAACAGGGGGAGAAATATACTCCGGAGCTTACGGAAAATCAGTTTGTTATCTTAAAAGCGGACCAGTCAGTGAAAAAGACTCAGCTGGGGCGTGTGGAAAAAGGAGTGATCCGGAAACTGGAGTACAGGAAAAGCCAGCCTTATGGTATTTCTCCAAGAAATGCCGGGCAGTATTTCCTTCAGGAGGCGCTGATGCAGCCGGCGTCTAAGGCTCCTCTTGTAATTGTAAAAGGAATGGCGGGGACAAGTAAGACATTCTATTCCCTTGCCGTGGGGCTTGAGAAGCTGCTCAACCATCCCACAGGGGAATACCGGCGGATTCTGATCTGCCGGCCGAATGCGCAGTTTGATGACGATATTGGTTTTCTCCCCGGGGATGAACAGGAGAAGATTTCTCCTCTTATGCGTCCGATTATTGATAATCTGGAGCAGCTTATCGATTCCAGCGAGGAAGACCGGTATTCGGATGAAGAGGAACTGCAGGGAAAGGTGGAAGAGATTTTTGCGAGAGGACTTGTTCAGGCGGAAGCTCTTAACTTTATCCGGGGCCGCTCTATTGTTAAAACATATCTTATTATAGACGAGGCACAGAATACGACGCCGGATCAGATTAAAGGGATTATCACAAGAGCGGGAAAGGATACGAAAATTATCCTTCTGGGCGACCCGAATCAGATCGACCGCCCGTTTCTTGATGAGCGGACAAATGGATTAAGTTATGCATCAGAACATATGAAAGGAAGCCCGCTTTGCTGGCAGATTACCATGAGCGCGGAAGAGTGTGAGCGGTCGGGTCTTGCAATGGAAGCGGCGAAGAGATTATAGAAATGAAACCAGATTACAGTCAGATCAGAAAAAATGAGGAAATTAATGCTCTGATCGAAAAAGGAAATGAAACTCTCCGGGAGCTGGGATATACGGAACATTCCCGGAAGCATGCGGCGAAAACAGCCGAGACGGCAGGAAGGATACTTAAAGAGCTGGGCTATGGAAAGCATAAAGTGGAACTGGCCAAAATTGCCGGCTATATGCATGATATCGGAAACAGCATTAACCGTCACGACCACGCTCACAGCGGCGCCATTCTGGCCTATCAGATCCTGAAGGAAACAGATATGCCGTACCGGGATATTCTGGCGGTTACAACGGCCATCGGACATCATGATGAAGAGACGGGAACCGCGGTGGATGAAGTATCCGCCGCATTGATTCTTGCGGATAAAACAGATGTAAGAAGAAACCGGGTACAGAATACAAACGCAGCGTCTTTTGACATTCATGACAGGGTAAATTACGCGGCTTTATCTTCAAAGTTGATTATTCACAAAGAAAAGGGTATGATACAGATGGAGCTGGAATTAGATGACAGCATTTGTACAGTAATGGACTATTTTGAAATATTCCTGAAGCGGATGATTATGTGCAGAAGAGCCGCGGAACGGTTAAAATGTAAATTCAAGCTTGTAGCAAACGGAAGCAAGCTCTGCTGAAGCCCGGGGGGCAGCAGGCATAATACGAAGGAGGAGAAAAATGGAGAATATTTATATGAACAGGGAACTGTCCTGGCTGAAGTTTAATGAACGTGTACTTGAGGAGGCGGAAAGCAAGTCGGTTCCTCTGTGTGAGAGAATGACATTTGTATCAATTTATCAGAGCAACCTGGACGAGTTCTTCCGGGTCAGAGTGGGATCCCTTCAGGATCAGATGCTGATTAACACAAAGATCCGGGACAACAAAACCAATATGACTTCAGAAGAGCAGATTAAGGCTATTTTAAAAGAAGTAAAACGGCTGAATAAAAGAAAAGATGCGGCTTATGAGGATCTGATGGAGCAGATTGCCGGATACGGGATCAGGCTGATTGATTTTACCACTGCAAAATCCGATGAGAAAAAGTATCTGGAGCAATATTTTAATAATGAAATCCTGCCGTTGAGTTCCCCTACGATTGTAGGAAAGCGGCAGCCTTTCCCGTTCCTCAGAAATCAGGAAATCTACGCAGTTGTCGTTCTGGAGACAAGAAGCAAAAAGGAGAGAATCGGTATTATTCCCTGTACCAACAATATGGTTCAGAGACTGATTGAGCTGCCCGGAGGAAAGGGAAGATACATGCTTTCCGAAAATGTTGTTCTTCACTATATCGGAAAGGCGTTTAAAGGATATAAGGTAAAAGGGAAATCCCTGATCCGTGTGATAAGAAATGCGGATATAGATGCAGACGCGCTGTATGATGAAGATCTGGATTACAGAGAATTTATGGAAGAGCTGATGAAACAGAGAAAGAAACTTTCTCCGGTACGTCTTGATATGTCAAGGGAAATGGATCCGGCTGTAATCGGGGTTCTGTGCCGTTATCTGGATGTGCTTCCGGAGCGGGTGTTCAAAAGTGAAGCGCCCCTGGATGTGTCCTTTATTTCTCACATTCAGGATCTGCTGCGTATGAATCCGGAACTGTTCTACGAGAAAAGGGTTCCCCAGAAGTCTCCGGATTTCCGTGACGGAGAAAGCATCCTTGACCAGATCAGAAAAGAAGACAAAATGCTGTCCTATCCGTATGAGGCAATCCGTCCGTTCCTGAATATGCTTACGGAAGCGGCAGAAGATGACAGGGTTATTTCTATCAGGATGACACTTTATCGTCTGGCAAGACAGAGTAAAGTAATTGAGGCGCTGTGCGAGGCGGCGGAAAACGGAAAAGAAGTAGTTGTGCTTGTAGAGCTTCGCGCCCGTTTTGATGAGGAGAACAATATCCGCTGGTCCCGTATGCTGGAGAAAGCGGGCTGCCAGATCATTTATGGCTTGGAAGGATATAAAGTGCATTCCAAACTCTGTCTGATTACCCGAAGAGGGGAAGACGGCATTGAGTATATTACACAGATCGGTACCGGAAACTACAATGAAAAGACAGCCAGACTCTACACGGATCTGTCACTGATGACAGCCAATGAACAGATCGGTATGGAGGCTGCCCGTGTCTTCCAGGCTCTGACCAAAGGAGAAGTTGTGGAGGAGTCGGAACATCTGCTGGTCGCACCCAAATGCCTGCAGTCCAGAGTTCTTGATATGATTAACGAGGAAATCGAACATAAAAGAAACGGCGAGGAAGCGTATATCGGTCTGAAGCTTAACTCGCTTACAGATAAACGTATCATAGATAAACTGGTAGAGGCATCCTGCGCCGGAGTTCATATTGATATGATTGTCCGGGGAATCTGCTGTCTGATTCCGGGGGTTCCGGGGAAAACAGAGAATATTCATATAATCAGTATCGTAGGAAGATTTCTTGAGCATTCCAGAATTTATATTTTCGGCTGCGGAGAAAGGACCAGGTATTACATCGGTTCTGCTGATTTTATGACAAGAAATACGGTGAAGAGAGTAGAAGTGGCAGCTCCTGTCTATTCAGAATCGCTTAAGAAACGTGTGAAAGGTATTTTTGATCTGATGCTCAGTGATAATAAAAAAGCGAGAATTGAGGATAACACAGGAACCTATTCTATGGTAAAATGTAAAGGAGAGCCCATTAACTCACAGGAACTTCTGTATCAGGAGGCCTATGACAGAGCGGCAAATAGGGCGGAGAACAAGGAGAGTGCTCCTGCTCTGGAAAACAGATAGTAAGGTGATAGGATGATTTTTAAATTCGGTGATCAGCTTCTTCCGGTAGAGATGGAAGAGTGGGAGGCCGACCAGGTCCCGGCGGTTTTTATTACAGATTCAAAACACGCGGATACGGTGCTGGAAAAAGCAGGTATTATTTATGAAAATGAGATTCAGGTTTCAAAGATCGGATTCTGCAAACTGGAGAATCAGCAGGAATGTATTGTGGGAACATTGTGTATCCCCAAGTTGCTGGATGTGCTGGGAAGCAGATACAGGATGTACTTTTTTGTAAACCGAAGCAATGTGGTTATAGTGGATGACGATAATTTTTCTCTCCGTCTGATCCATCGGATCCAGCGCAAGCGGACCCGGCAGGGAGAGACGAAGGAACGGTTTCTTTATAATTATATTGCGGAATTTATGAGCCGTGATCTGGAAATGCTTGTGGCATACGAAAGACGGCTTCTCCGTATGGAGGAAGATGTAAGTCAGCAGAAAATTTCTGATTTCCAGACAAAGCTGATGCCCATACGAAGAGAACTTCTGAACCTGCGCAGCTACTATGATGAAATTATGGACCTGAGCAGAGACCTGGAAGAAAACGAAAATGGATTTTTCCTGAAGAAACATCTGAAATATTTCGGCATTCTGACGGACCGGGCAGACCGGCTTATGAGCCGTACCAGCCATCTGCTGGAGTACGCGCAGCAGGTAAAGGACGCTTATCAGGCTCAGGTGGATGCAAGACAGAACAGCAATATGCAGTTCCTGACCGTAATATCCACCATTTTCTTCCCGCTGACCTTGATCACCGGATGGTTCGGAATGAACTTTAAAGATATGCCGGGGCTGGATAACGGGTATCCCCTGATTGTAGCTCTGAGCATTGTAGTCATTATAGGGTGTCTTATCATCTTCAAAAAGAAACATATTATTTGAATATATCTGCGGCATGGGGCTGAAGAAGGTCCGAAAGCACTTCGATACAGAGAAAACAGAAATCGTATCCGGAGAGCGGCTGAGGGGATTTTGGTCTCCGTTCCGCAGAATAAAGTAAAACAGAAAAACCCTGGATACAGGCTAAAAACAGGATTTTCAATGGAAA
>USFD01000103.1 GCA_900553885.1 uncultured Ruminococcus sp. | reverse complement strand
AATAAACTGACATCAATAAATAAGAAAAAGTGCCAACGATTACTTGACACATACGGATGAAGAAAGAAGTTTGACAAATAAAAATGGATATGTTAGTATACAGAATACTGCTCGGAGGGCTGCCTGTTAAGGATAAAACAGTGTCAGCCGGATAAGAGGCAGGCTGAGATGCCTGATCCTCGGAGGGAAGGTCATTCAAAAGAAATGACAGACCGGATAAGAGATAAGCTGAGATGCTTATTCCTTATCCGGTTTTTTACTTTATCAGGGTTATTACAGGAGGATGAGAAAATGGATTTTCTGAATGGCAGAATCAAAACAATTTATTTCAGGTATCTGTCGGCGGCATTTGGAAGCGCGCTGATCACTTCCATCTATTCTATTGTTGACATGGCGATGGTGGGACAGTATCACGGACCGGAAGGCTCTGCGGCATTGGCGGTGGTGGCGCCGGTGTGGAACATTATCTACAGTTTCGGACTGCTGATGGGAATCGGAGGCTCGGTTATATTCAGTACGATCCGGGGAAAAGAAGACGGAGATATCAGGAGATCGAATGAGTATTTTACAGCGTCTGTAATCGGGTCGGTTATACTGTCTGTGGGGATCTGGCTTGTCATTATCTTTTTTGACCGGGAACTGCTGACGGTATTCGGCGCACAGGAAAATACCCTTACACTGGCCAGAGAATACGTGCTTCCGGTTAAGTTTGCGATTCCGTTTTTCCTGTTCAATCAGATGCTGGCGGCATATCTGAGAAATGACAGAAATCCGGCGCTGGCCACAGGCGCTGTGCTTGCCGGAGGGATTTTTAATATATTCGGCGATTATTTCTTTGTATTCACCTGCGATATGGGCGCGTTCGGAGCAGGGCTGGCGACTGCCATCGGTTCTGCGATCAGCTTCCTTGCTATGCTGTCCCATTTCTTTATGAAGAAGAATACGCTGCGTCTTGTCCGGCCGGAAGGGCTGCCGCGGAAGCTCAAAGAAATAACAGCGACAGGGTTTTCCACATTTTTTATTGATGTGGCAATGGGAATCCTGACAATTCTGTTCAACCGTCAGATCATGATTTATCTGGGAACAAACGCACTGTCGGTTTACGGAGTTATTGTCAATATCAGCACCTTTGTGCAGTGCTGCGCATACAGTGTGGGACAGGCGTCCCAGCCGATTATTTCCACCAATTTCGGCGCCGGAAAAGGCGGCAGGATCCGGGAGACGCTGAAATACGCTCTTGGAACGGCGGTGGTATTCAGTGTCTTCTGGACAGCATTAAGCATGCTCATACCGGATGCATTTATCCGGCTGTTTATGAACCCCACAGAGGAAGTCCTTGAGATCGCACCGGCCATTTTCCGGTGCTATGGGCTTTCTTTCCTGCTTCTTCCGCTTAACATTTTTTCAACCTATTATTTCCAGGCGCTGATGAAGCCGAAGACGGCGTTTCTTGCGTCTGTGGCAAGAGGCCTTGTGATCAGCGGCGTTCTGATCTATCTGCTTCCGGCAGTCTTTGGCGGAAATGCGGTCTGGTCAGCAATGCCGGTTACGGAACTAATTGTTGCAGCCTATGTCATCCGTGAGATGATAAAGTATACCAGGCAGCTTGGTACATATCAGAAGTAACAGAATAAGCGGGCTTCTGTCCGCAGGGAGGCTTATCCGGCAGTATCAGACGATTGGTGTACATATTGTCTGTTCTGCCACAGATAATAGCCGATAAAAGCAAGCGCGGTGATGACCCATGTTACAGGATAACTGAAGATAATGGCATGGATGGTGGGCGAGACTTTCAGCACGCCGGCCAGCCAGATGATCCGCAGAAGGCAGACTCCAAGCAGGGTGATCACTACAGGAACGATGACGTTTCCCCTGCCTCTTAGGGAGCCGCCCAATACTTCGATAAACACATAGACGATATACCAGGGGGTAATAAACAGCAGCATATCGGAACCGATCTGTACAACGGTTTCATCTGCGGTAAACAGCCGGAAAAGAAGACTTCTTGCCAGGATAAGTGCGGCCACCAGGATAAAGGACACTGCCAGATCCAGCCAGATACAGACCCGGGTGCTTCTGCGGACTCTGTCCATTTTTCCCGCACCGTAATTCTGCCCTACAAACGTTGTAATGGAGATACCGAAAGCAGTGCTGACCATCCAGAAAACTGCGTCCAGTTTGCCGTATGCGGACCATGCGGCGGTGGTATCTGTGCCGAAAGTATTGATGGCCGACTGGATCGCGATATTTGTAATGGCAAACAGAATGGACTCGAAACCGGCAGGCAGTCCCAGCTTCAGCTGCAGCTTCAGAAGAGAACCGTGAAAACGGATTTTCTTCAGAGAGAGATGCAGAATTTGGCCGGAGCGCATCAGCCTGCGTGTGACCAGTACAGCGCTGACAGCCTGGGCGATCAGTGTAGCCACGGCGACTCCGGCAACTCCCATGTGAAAAAGGAGTACAAAAGCCATGTCCAGCAGGATGTTGATGACACAGCAGATGATCAGGATGTACAGAGGAGTTTTTGAATCTCCGGCAGCCCGCAGAACGGCGGATCCCATATTATAGATGAGGACGAACAGGATGCCGGCGAAATAGATCTGCAGGTAAGTCAGTGAGCCGTCCATGGTGTCTGCAGGCGTATTCATGAGTCTGAGCAGAAAGGGCGCTGTCAGTATTCCGATCAGTGTAAGAGCGATTCCGCCGGCCGCTGCGATCGCATATGCGGTGTGCAGCCCGGCGTTTGCAGTCTCCTCTTTCCGGGCGCCTACAAACTGGGAAATGACAACTGCAGCTCCCGACGAGAGACCGGTAAAGAAGCCGACGACCAGAGAGACGATCTGGGCGGAGGAGCCGCCCACGCTGGCGAGAGCTTCTTTTCCTACAAACTGGCCCACGATCACGCTGTCGATTGTATTGTAAAGCTGCTGGAAAAATGTGCCCAGCAGAATGGGAAAAAAGAACAGAAGGAGCTGTTTCCAGATAACGCCTTCTGTAATTTCGTTTTTTGTCTGATGTACTGTTTCCATAAAATACCTCTCTTAAGTTACAATTCTGTGATTTTTTCCGGCAGAATTGATTAGCATATGTATTATAATCTCAGTTCAGGGAAAGAGCAATACAATATAAAAAACAGTAAAAGAACACTTGTTCGAATAGAAAAATTGTGTTATTCTTTCTATAAAAGAGACTGAAAGCATACAGGGAGGCGGAAAGAATGGACGGAAGAACTTATATTGCAATCGATCTGAAATCATTCTATGCTTCCGTGGAGTGCATGGAACGGGGACTTGACCCGATGACTACGAATCTTGTAGTGGCGGATAAAAGCCGGACGGAGAAAACGATCTGTCTTGCGGTTTCCCCGTCTCTGAAGGCGTATGGTATCCCGGGAAGACCGAGACTGTTTGAGGTGGTGCAGAAGATCGGGGAGGTCAATGCACAGCGCCGGCAGAAGGCCCCGGGGCATAAGCTTGCCGGGGCATCCTGTCAGGCTCCGGAACTGGAAAAGGATCCGTCGCTGGCGCTGGACTATATCATTGCGCCTCCTCAGATGGCACGTTATATGCAGATCAGCGGCCGGATCTACGAGGTTTACCTGAAGTATATTGCACCGGAGGATATCCACGTCTATTCAATTGACGAGGTGTTTATTGATGCCACATCCTATCTTGGCACTTACCGGATGACCCCGCGGGAGCTGGCTGTGAAAATGATCCGCGACGTGCTTGATACCGTCGGCATCACTGCGACAGCGGGAATCGGACCGAATCTGTATCTCTGTAAAGTCGCCATGGATATTGAGGCGAAGCATATCCCGGCGGATGAGAACGGTGTACGGATTGCCGAACTGGACGAGATGTCCTACCGGAGACAGCTGTGGTCCCATCGGCCGCTCACAGACTTCTGGAGGGTAGGCAGAGGATATGCAAAGAAACTGGAAGAACACGGGCTTTATACTATGGGAGATATTGCCCGCTGTTCCCTGGGAAAACCGGCGGATTACTACAATGAAGATCTCCTTTATAATCTGTTCGGCGTCAACGCAGAGCTTCTGATTGACCATGCATGGGGCTGGGAACCCTGTACCATTGCAGATATTAAAGCATACAGGCCTCAGAGCAGCAGTGTGGGCTCCGGACAGGTGCTCCACTGTGCCTATTCTTTTGAAAAGGCAAGACTGGCGGCAAAGGAGATGGCGGATCTGCTTGCGCTGGATCTGGTAGAGAAAGGACTGGTTACCGACCAGATTGTTCTGACAGTAGGATATGATATCGGCAATCTGAAGGATCCTGCCCTCCGAAAGGAGTACAGCGGGGAGGTGAAGACGGACCGTTACGGAAGAAAGATACCGAAGCATGCCCACGGCACGGTCAACCTGAAGCAGTATACTTCTTCGGCACGGCAGATTGTACAGGCAGTCTCGGAACTCTTTGACCGTATTGTAGATGAAAAGCTTCTGGTGCGGAGACTGAGCATGGCCGCAGCACATGTTATCCCGGAAGAAGAGGCACAGAACGAAATCCAGTTCGAGCAGCTGGATCTTTTCACAGATTATGCCGCCCTGCAGAAAGAACAGGAGAAGCAGGAGGCAGAGCTGGAGCGGGAAAGAAAGATGCAGAAAGCGGTTCTGGAGATCAAGAAAAAGTTCGGAAAGAACGCAGTCTTAAAGGGAATGAATCTGGAGGAAGGGGCGACTGCCAGAGACAGAAACCGTCAGATCGGAGGACATAAAGCATGAAGCTTCAGATTGGAGGGCGTACAGAATGAAAGATCCGGATAAAGAGAAAGATTATGAAGACATGATTCATCTGCCCCATCACGTCTCTTCCGTTCATCCTCATATGCCGGTATCCGACCGGGCGGCACAGTTCGCGCCCTTTGCCGCACTGACCGGATACGGGGATGTAATAAAGGAGACGGCAAGGCGGACGGATAAGAAGCCGGAACTTTCCGAGGATGAAAAACAGGAGCTGAATTATAAAATTCAGCTTGCCTGTGCTTCCCCGGGAGAAAAACCGGAGATTGTGCTGACCTATTTTGTCCCGGATGAGAAAAAATCCGGAGGATCCTTTCATACGGCCAGGGGAAGGATCCGGCGGACCGATCCGGACGCCGGCCAGATTATTCTGGAGGACGGAATGCGGATTCAGCTGGATTATATAGTGGAGATTGATTCGGAAAAAGACATTCAGAGTGCGGATTAATATTCTGAGTGTTTTTTTGGCGGGCCTGGAAGAAATGCTCTGCGGGCATTAAAAAACATAAATTTTAAGTATTTGAATTGCTGCTGTCTCCGTGTCAGAATAAAATTACAGAAGAGATTCAAAGATGGATAAATGTAAAAACTATGAACGGGGACGCAGCGCTCTCGGAGCTGACTGCGCCGCCAGTGAAAGGAGCAAAAATTATGCAGTATACAAAATTAGGCAATTCAGATTTAAATGTTTCCCGTATCTGTATGGGATGTATGGGATTCGGTGATGCCGCAAACGGGCAGCATTCCTGGACCATTGATGAAGAACACACCCGGGAGATCATCCGGCAGGCTCTGGATTCCGGTATCAATTTTTATGATACGGCAATTGCGTACCAGAGCGGTACAAGCGAACAGTATCTGGGCCGGGCGCTTAAGGACTTCGCAAAGAGGGATGAAGTGGTTGTGGCTACCAAGTTCCTTCCACGCACGCCGGAAGAGATTCAGCAGGGGGTATCCGCACAGCAGCATATCGAAAAGATGATCAATAAGAGCCTGGAAAATCTGGGGATGGATTATGTGGATCTGTATATCTATCATATGTGGGACTATGCAACGCCGCTCTATGATATTATGGAAGGCCTTAATAACGTAGTAAAAGCCGGAAAGGCAAGATATATCGGTATCTCCAACTGCTTTGCCTACCAGCTTGCCAAGGCAAACGCTCTTGCGGAAAAAGAGGGATTTGCAAAATTTGTGTCCATACAGGGCCACTACAATCTTATTTTCCGTGAAGAGGAGCGGGAGATGGCGAAGCTCTGCCGGGAGGATAATATTGCCATGACGCCCTACAGCGCCCTGGCAGGCGGCCGCCTCTCCAAGAAGCCGGGAGAGACGTCAAAAAGACTGCAGGAAGATGATTATGCGAAACTGAAATATGGCGCTACGGAAAAAGAAGACAGTGTGATCATATCCCGTGTGGCAGAACTGGCGGAGAAACGGGGAGTATCTATGACAGAGATCTCCCTTGCCTGGCTGCTTACGAAAGTTACGGCGCCGGTAGTCGGCGCAACAAAGCTGTCTCATGTGGAAGGCATGGCAAAGGCAGCAGAGCTCTGCCTGACAGAAGAGGAGATCAGCTATCTGGAAGAGCCCTATGTTCCCCACAGGCTGGTAGGCGTTATGGCGCAGAATACGGCAGAACAGGCACAGGAAAAACATGTCTGGTCCACCGGAAGCCAGAAGCTGTAAAAATGTAAAGCCTGAAGCAGGCTGCAGCGGCTTGAACAATCCGGCATAAGATGATATTCTCAACATGAGGTGTATGACAATGGAAATAAGAGTGCTGAGATATTTCTTAATGGTGGCAAGAGAAGAAAACATAACAAAAGCCGCGGAGCTTCTGCATATCACCCAGCCCACCCTTTCCCGGCAGCTCATGCAGCTGGAAGAGGAGCTGGAGACGAAATTATTTAAAAGGAGCAACCACAGCATCCGTCTGACAGAGGACGGGATGCTTCTGAAGCGCAGGGCCCAGGAGATCGTTCAGCTTGTGGATAAGGCAGAAAACGAGTTCCGGCACGGAGAGGAAGAACTCTCGGGAAACATTTCGATCGGAAGCGGGGAGACAAACAGCGTGCAGGAACTGGCAGATATTATGGAAAAGTTCAGTGGAGTCTACCCCATGGTCCGGTATGATCTGTATACGGCAAACGCGGACGATATAAAAGACCGGCTGGATAAGGGCCTGCTGGACATCGGGCTGCTGACGGAGCCGGTGGATATCTCGAAATATAATTTCATCCGTCTCCGAAGGAAGGAACGGTGGGGCGTGCTGGTCCGCAAAGACTCTGCGCTGGCCCGGAAAAAATCCGTCACGCCCCAGGATCTGCTGGACGTGCCGGTTTTTCTCGTACAGAGGCCTCTCGTTAAAAATGAGCTGGAAGGCTGGTTCGGAGATTATTATGATCAGATCCATGTGATCGGTACATACAATCTGATCAATAATGTGGCCGTTATGGTTGAGAGAAAGATCGGAGTGGCCCTCTGTTTTCATCTGCAGAACCGGTTTGATGAACTGAAATATATTCCGCTGTCGCCGGCCATGGAGACAGGAGCGGTAATTGTCTGGAAAAAGGCACAGATTGTCTCACCCACAATAAGGCAGTTTATCAGTTTTATCAAAGAAAACCGGGTGATACAGGACGGACAGGAAAAAGAATCGTGATACAGAAAGTGCGGATGTTTCCGGCAGCGTTCAGCTGAATTGCCGGAAGCATCCGCCTTTTGAATTTATCAGATCCCGGAAAAATGAGAAATACGGCATAAGCATTTCTGAAACATAAAAACAGGCATTAGACAGGGCAGGTGAATGGATATATCATTGCATTATACAGATAAAAGGAAAGGAAAAGGAAAATGGAAAACAGGAATGAATGTGTAATACGTCTCAATAACCTGACGGAAATGCCCCAGCTTGGTTTCGGGGTGTTCCAGATCACAGATGAAAAGGAGTGCAGGGAAAGTGTTCTTACGGCCCTGCAGACAGGATACCGTCTGATTGATACAGCGGCCTGCTACGGCAATGAACGGGCGGTAGGGGAAGCGGTAAGGGAGAGCGGCATTCCCAGAAAGGAAATATTTCTTACATCCAAAGTATGGATCCAGGATGCGGGATATGAGAAGACGAAGCGCTCTTTTCAGAAGACACTGGAAAATCTGGGGACTGATTATCTTGATCTGTATCTCATTCATATGCCCTACGGGGATTATTACGGAAGCTGGCGGGCCATGGAAGAACTGTACCGGGAGAAAAAGATCAGGGCAATCGGAGTATGTAATTTCGAGGCCGACCGGCTGGTGGATCTTATTCTGAACAGCGAAGTTGTCCCTGCGGTAAATCAGATCGAACTTCATCCGTTCTGCCAGCAGAAAGATTTAAGAGAAGTGATGGGGCAGTATGATATAAAAGCTATGGCCTGGGCTCCCTTCGCGGAAGGCGCAAACGGCATATTTACCAATGAGATGCTTGCGGGGATCGGGGAAAAATACGGGAAACAGCCTGCACAGGTTATCTTAAGATGGCTCCGGCAGAACGGGATTATCGCTATTCCGAAATCCGTGCATGCAGACAGAATCCGGCAGAATTTTGCTATTGACGACTTTGAACTGGCGCCGGAAGATATGGTGCAGATCAGCCGGATGGACAGCGGAAAAAGCCAGATCCTCAGGATACGGAGCCTGGCGGAAGTATACCGGCTTTATCATATCCGTTTTGTCCAGTAACGGGGCGTGCGGCAGAAAGGAGAACGGTATGACGATACAGGAAGCAAGCGAGCGGTATGAGATTCCGCTGGATATACTCAGGGAATATGAAAGCTGGGGTCTGCGTGTTTCTGTGAAGAACGTGACAGACACGGGCCAGTACGACGATCAGGATATTGAGCGGCTGAGTATGATCATGACCCTTCATGATATCGGATTTGACAGCAGCCAGGCAGAGGAGTATATGCGGCTGTTTCTGAAAAAAGAAGATACGTCACAGCAGCGCCTGAAGATGCTTGACCGGCAGAGGAAAATTGCGCTGGACGAGATCCATCTCCGGGAGAAACAGCTGGAACGCATGGATTATCTGCGGTTTAAGATAGAAAACAGCAGACAGAGCAGACAGCAGAAACCGGGGAAATACCGAAAATAAGGCAGCTTTTTGTTTGAAACTCTTTTATTATTCTGGAACAACGGAATCTCGCATTACAAATCAGCATTTCAGATACAAAGGAAGCAGAATCCCACTCCATGTGATATAATAAGCAGTGGAACGTTATAACGGTGCAGGGAAGACAAAGGGGATATTCGGATGGTTCTGTCCGAAAAGGATTCTCCTGCCAGGCAGTGGACGCGGTGCGGCAGTTCCGGAAATCACAGAGAACACGTGGCGCGGGATTCCGGCTGCATATGGGATAAGAGAAAGAAGGAATCAGTTATGTGGCTTTTCTATGCGATAGGTTCTGCATTTTTTGCAGGAGTGACCTCAATTCTGGCAAAATGCGGGATAAGAAAAACAGACTCCACTGTGGCGACGGCAGTGCGCACGGTGGTTGTTCTGATTTTTTCATGGATTATGGTATTCATATCCGGCTCCTTTAATCAGATCCGGTCCATCAGCGGATATACGTTTGGCTTTCTGATTTTGTCGGGAGCGGCAACGGGAGCCTCCTGGCTGTGTTATTTCAAGGCGCTTCAGAAGGGAGATATCAACAAAGTTGTGCCCATTGATAAATCCAGCACTGTGCTTACAATTATTCTGGCCCTGATTTTTCTGCAGGAAGGAATTTCTCTGCCAAAGACAGGTGCGGTTATTGTTATTGCGGCGGGAATTTTTCTGATGATTGAGAAAAAAGACGTGGAAGAGACGAAAAAGAGCGGAAAGGGAGGCTGGCTTCTCTATGCAGCCGGCTCTGCTTTTTTTGCCAGTCTGACAGCGATCCTGGGGAAGATCGGTATTTCCGGCGTGGAGTCCAATCTGGGAACTGCCATCCGCACGTGTGTGGTGCTCATTATGGCATGGGGCATGGTCTTTATAACCGGGAAGCAGAAAGAAGCTGTCCGGATCAGGAAAAAGGAACTGGTGTTTATCTGTCTCTCCGGTGTGGCCACAGGTGCATCCTGGCTCTGCTATTACCGGGCGCTTCAGGAAGGACCGGCCAGCATTGTAGCGCCGGTTGATAAACTGAGCGTGCTTGTGACAGTGGCATTTTCTTATTTTGTGTTTGGGGAGAAACTGGGAAAGAAAGAAGCGGCAGGCCTTGTCCTTCTCACAGCAGGAACAGTGGCAATGGCGCTTTTGTAAGAAAATGATGTGTTTCTGCCTGCTGTCAGAAAGGGTATCCCGGGGAATTTTATGTGCTAGCGTAAAATTTTTGTAGGACACATAGAAAAGGGAACACCAGTTTTGTGTT
>USFD01000102.1 GCA_900553885.1 uncultured Ruminococcus sp. | reverse complement strand
AAAAAGATGCTGCCGCATCTATGATTTTCTAATCATTGATGCGACAGCTCCTATTCTTTTTCCCCGGATCCGGGATCTGCTTTTTCCTGTTCTTCGTAAAAAAATACATTTTCAATTGCCGTATCAAACACTTTCGCTATATCTGCCGCCAGTTTCAGCGACGGATTATACTTTCCCTGCTCCAGCCTTACAATCGTTTCTCTTCTCACACCAACCCTGTCGGCCAGTTCTTGCTGGGTTATCTTATAGTTCTCTCTGAATACTTTTATCTTTGTAATAAGTTCTGCCATTTTATCCTTCCGTACCTTTCTCCGGTATACATTTGTTACAGTGTCATGTAAAACCGTGATAAAAATATCACTATGTTCTCCCGCTGTCAACGCCTGCAATTAAATATCTATTATGTTCTGTGCTTTCTTTCCATTATTTTACAGAAAATGACCGCCGTCCCTGTGCTGACTGCTGTAGCCACAATCCCTGCCCCCACGATTGCCGCAGGGTTCACACTTCCATACTGGCTCCGGTAGGCAATTACATTGACCGGAATCAGCTGGAGAGAGGAAATATTAACAATCAGAAAGGTGCACATCTCATTTCCGGCTGTTCCTTTCTTTCTGGCCGGTCCTGCTGCCCGTCCGGACCTTCTGTCGTCCTCCAGTTTTCCAAGTTCCTCCATTGCTTTGAGGCCTGCCGGCGTAGCTGCCCATCCGAGCCCCAGAAAATTTGCAATCATATTTGTCGCAATATTCTTTTGGGCCGGATGACCGGGCGGAAGTCCGGGATAGAGAAATTTAAGCACCGGACGGAGTTTTCCTGATATGCTTTCAATGACTCCGGCTCTGGACGCCACCTCCATCAGGCCGCTCCAGAGTGAAATAACGCCCATCATAGTAATACATAATGTAACCGCTTCCCGCGACGAATCAATTGCAGCATTGGTAATATCCGGTATTCTCCCGGTTACAGCAGCATAAACAATACCGGTCAGAATCATTCCTGCCCACAGATAATTCAGCATTGCTCCACCTGCGCTTTCTTTTTCATACCATCATACCGGCCAGAACCACGCTTGCAGCAAGTCCTGCTCCCGTAGCTGCAAGCGCTCCTGCCAGAGTATATCTGGTTTTTGTTACCCTGACCGACAGAAAATATACACTCATTGTATAAAAAATTGTTTCTGTACAGGACATGGCGATGGAAGCTGTCAGTCCCAGAAAAGAATCGGTGCCGTATTCCTTATATACATCCAGGAGAAGTCCGGATGCAGCGGAAGAGGAAAACATCTTCACAACTGCCAGCGGCACAAGCTCTCCCGGAAATCCTATGCAGGAAGTAAATTTACCGAGTATATCTGAAAGGAAATCAAGAAACCCGGATGCACGGAGAATCCCCACTGCGGCCATCAGCCCGATCAGAGTAGGCAGAATCCGTATTACAGTCAGGAATCCGCTTTTTGCCCCCTTTACAAAAGTATCATACACCGGGACCTTCATCAGGAGACCGTAACAGATAATCAGGAAAATAATAAACGGGACGATAAAATCCGACAGAAACAGAAAAATATTCATATTTTATATCTCCCACATATAATCTTCCACAATATCGAAGGGCGCAGGACCTACTTTAAGCACAGCTTCATGGAACTCTTTCTGGGAAAATGCATCGCCTTTCTCGTCCATCCAGTCTTTCTTCAGCTCCAGGAACTCGACATAGCCGATATAATACTTCAGATAATTCCCCGGAGAGCCGATAATCAGTTCAAAAATCCTCTCTACCGTATCTGCATCTGTAATCCCGTAATTACTGAAAAATGCCACCGTATCCATACGGGACCAGCCCTCATAATGAATGCCCATATCTGCCAGCGCATACAATCCAAGTATAATTGAATTATTTTTCTGCAGCAGTGTAGACTGCTCTTTGGAAATCGGCATCAGATAATAACTTCCCATCTCTGCATACGTAGCCCAGCCCTCAATATACCCGCCAAAATTTAAAATACTGCGTAAGGGATCCGGATCTGTACTCTCATAATAAATCGTCTGATAAAGATGCCCCGGATATCCCTCATGAGCCAGTGTGGTAAACAGAGTCAGATCGTCATTCATATGGGATTGATTGATATAAATTACATTTTCATCTGTATTGTCAATCGCCGGTATCATATAAAAAGCCGGACTCAGATGTTCTTCCATTGCCTTGGGTACATACTTTATTTCCAGCGCCGTATCCGGAGCTTTGGGAAAGGTCTCTGATATTCCATGCTCCAGCTCGTTTAAGATCAGTTCGGCATTGTTTTCCCCCATCTCTCCCGCCGTCTCTTCAGCCTCCTGAACAGTAATCCCCAGAACCTGTTCCATGGCGGTAAGATCATCCGATATCTGACGTCTGGTCAGGTCCTCCATCTCTTCTACCGAACGATCTGATCCCGTGGACTGTCTGGCCACCAGTTCATAATATTCTTTCCCCTGGGGGAGCCAGGAAAGTCCCTTTTCATTCTTGCCGGTCCCTTTGAGCTTTTCTATCTCGGCAATCAGTTTTTCATATGCCGGGAAAATATAATCAGATACGGCCAGTGCATTATCCTGTATATAGTCACTTTTTTCTTTCTCCGTCAACTCCTCAACATCCTGTATCCGATCTGCAAATGTAGAATACAGATAGTTTCCGTCTCCCATATCCAGAAATGCCCGGCACTGTTCAATAACCGTATCGGCGGCATAGTCCGCCATGAAAAGTCCGGCCTGTGACTTTTCTCTTTCAAATTCAATAAGGCTGTCAAAATATTCATCCGTTGTTTCCACCAGGGCAAGGTAGGTATCCACATCTTCCCTGTCATAAAACTGATATTCGGAAAGTACAACAGGAAACTGAGTCTGCACACCGCTGACCAGCGCCAGAGGTTCCTCATACAAAGTATACTCCAGGCTTTTTTCCGCCTCTTTCAGATAATATTCCAGAACGTCATATGTAATCTGATTCTGCACATTGAGATCTTTCTGTTCAAACTGGTCGAGAACCTTTCTTGTATTTTCCAGCGCTGCTGCAGCCTGTGAAGTATCTGCGGCAAAAGTGCCGAAAGTAACGGGAGGATCTTCAATGCCGTATGCTTCCGGGTCCTTCAGGGAATAATGAAGACTGATTGTATTAGATGCCGTCTCCTGGCAGAACAGTTCTTCTGTAAAAGTTTCAAATTCCTGGTCTGTGCCTCCTTTTTCCCCTTTCGCACATCCGCCCGCCATCAGAAACAGAGAAATTATCGCGGCGGCAAGTAATATCAGCAAATATTTTTTAAGAAACTTATTAATATCTTTAGCTGTGGTATAATTTCCATGCATTCCGTGTACCACACTGCCTTTCGGGCTGCATTTATTGTATAATATGATGGCCCGGAACACAATATTCCACCAGGCACAGGACACAGAAAACACACAGGATTCCCGTCCTTGTCACCTGTTTTAGGATTGTATACAGCATTTCTTTATGCTAAAATTAGAGTATGCAGAAAAGAACTTGATGGAGGTGGACTTATGTCCAGCGTAACCCTTGAACATTTAACCAAAACATATCCGAATGGTTTCGTCTCTGTAGATGATGTAAACCTTTATATCGAAGACGGAGAATTTGTAGTCTTCCACGGTCCCAGCGGATGCGGCAAATCTACAATTCTGCGGATGATAGGAGGGCTCGAAGACATTACTTCCGGAAAAATCTATCTGGGCACAGAACTTTTAAACGATGTGCTTCCCAGAGACCGCCGCCTGTCCATGGCCTTCCAGAATTATACGTTATATAAGAATTTTAACACTTACGAAAATATTGCTCTGGGACTGCGGCTCCGCAATTTTCCCCTTACTGTAATTGACTCACGGGTGAAAACTGCGGCAAAATTTCTTGGAATTGCAGAAATTCTGGACAAAAAACTCAAAGCCATCTCCGACGCTGACAAACAGCGCGCCGCGCTGTGCCGTGCCATTGTCTGCCAGCCGAAGGTAATGCTTGTTGATGAAGATTTTGCGCGCCAGGATGAAGACCGCCGTAAAGAAATGATTTCCGATATTCTGAAAATAAACAGAGTGATGAAGATCACTGTGCTATACGTGACAAACAACTACGAAGAGGCTGTTTCTCTCGGCAAAAAAATTGTCTTTATGAAGGATGGAAAAATCACCCATATAAAAGAAGCTGACGAAAAAACTGAATGAGTGTCAGAAGCGGCGGGTCATTTCTTCTGCTGTTCCAGATAATTATAAATGTCCCGCTTTGACACCCCACGGTCTTTTCCGGTTCTTTTCAGCGCTTCCTTTTTATCATATCCCTGTGACAGGTAATACTGTACATGATCCTCTATACTCATATTTTCCCACTCTGCACGTTTTTCGCGCTCCAGATCCTCTCTGCTTCTGCCCTCAATGACAATAACACACTCCCCTTTCGGTTCATGGGTCTCATAATATGCAGCCGCGTCCTGAAGTCCTGTGCGAAGGGCCGTTTCATACTTCTTGGTCAGTTCACGGCACACTGCCGATCTCCGGTTTCCCAGCCTTTCTGACAGAAGTTTCAGCGTTTTTACAAGACGGTGGGGAGCTTCATATAATATAATTGTTCTTGTCTCCCGCTCCAGTTCCCGGAGAATCTCTTCCCGTTCCTTTTTTTCAGCCGGCAGAAACGCCTCAAAAGCAAACCGTCTGGTAGGCAGACCGGATATCGTAAGGGCTGTAATGCATGCCGCAGGCCCGGGAAGCGATGTCACCGGGATCCCCGCCTCACAGCACATTCTTACCAGCTCTTCTCCCGGATCCGAAATTCCAGGAGTTCCGGCATCCGTGATCAGTGCAATATTCTTTCCTTCCAGCAGCTGTTCCACCAGTTTTTTCCCTTTGTCATATTTATTATATTCATGATAACTGGTCAGAGGCGTCCTGATCTGGAAATGATTCAGCAGCCGTATGCTGTTTCTTGTATCCTCCGCCGCTATCAGATCGGCTTCTCCCAGTATGCGTACAACCCGATACGTAATATCCTCCAGATTTCCGATGGGCGTCGCACACAGATATAAAGTTCCTGACATCACACTTTTCTCCTTCTGCTTCCTCGTTCATTTCCATCCTCAAAACGTTCGTACATTATAATCGGAGGCTCTACAGTAACTCTTGACCTGGCCCCCCGTACTCCCTCAATCAGAACCATTGTAGGCTCCTTGTCTATATAGGGATGTACAAACTGCAGACGTTTAGCCTCGATTTTATATGCATTCATTTTAATCAGAATCTCTGCCAGACGGAACGGACGGTGTATCATATAAAACCGGCCTTTATCCTGCAGAAGCCGCATACTTTCTCTCAGGATATCATCCAGAGAGCACAGTACCTCATGCCGGGCGATCGTCTTTGTGTCTGCCGAATTAGTCAGCCCGTGCTGCGCCAGCATATAAGGCGGATTCGTTGTAATTACATCAAAAAAGGCCGGCCTGAATATCTCTGCCGCCTCTTTGATGTCTCCTGTAACAATATCTATCCTGTCCTCCAGATGATTATAAAGCACGCTTCTTCTGGCCATCTCTGCCGTGTCTTTCTGTATTTCCAGTCCGGTAAAATGTTTTCCCTCTGTCTTTGCAGACAGCAGAATCGGAATAATACCGTTGCCTGTTCCCATATCCAGCACAGTCTCTCCCGGCTTTACCCTAGCAAAGTCCGAAAGCAGAACTGCATCCACGCCAAAGCAGAACTGGCCGGGATTCTGAATCAGCTCAAGTCCTCCGAGCTGCAGATCGTCCAGTCGTTCTCCTTCTCTTATCAGATCCGGTCTCTTTTCATTTGTCATCTAATTTTGACGCCCTTTCTCCCTTTTCCAGATCAGCCAGTTTTTTCATTTCTTCTTTGGAAACCTTCTGTTTCTTTTTTCTGGGCTTGAATTTCAGATCATCCGCCGCATATTCCCGGATTTCTTTTTCGTCATTCTCCAGATTCACGACAACCTTAACCTGTTTTCTCAGTACGCTCAGCGAATGCACCACGCCTGTCAGCCCCTCTTTTGTGGTAACAGTATCTCCTACGGAGGGAAGCTGGCTGTTGAGGAGCTCGTAGGTCTCTTCCTCATTGGTAAGGCAGCACATGAGCCTGCCGCAGACTCCTGAAATCTTCGTCGGATTCAGAGACAGATTCTGCTCCTTCGCCATCTTAATAGATACGGCCGCGAACTCTGTCAGATAGGTGCTGCAGCACAGCGGACGCCCGCAGATACCGATGCCGCCCCGGATCTTGGTTTCGTCTCTGACACCGATCTGTCTTAATTCAATTCTGGTCCGGAATACTGCTGCAAGGTCCTTTACCAGTTCCCTGAAATCAATTCTTCCATCTGCAGTAAAGTAAAAGAGCACCTTGTTGTTATCAAAAGTATATTCTGCATCAATCAGTTTCATCTCAAGCCCGTGCTTGCGGATTTTCTCCTGGCAGATCTTAAATGCCTCTTTCTCTTTCTGATGATTTTTTTCAACTGTTCTCCGGTCCTGTTCTGTAGCAATACGCAGTACCGGTTTAAGAGGCTGTACTACGTCTTTTTCCTTTACTTCCTTGGGCCCACTTACTACTCTGCCGTACTCCACGCCCCTTGCGGTTTCTACAATAACATTATCCCCGCGTTTTATATCAAGTTTTCCAGGCGCAAAGAAATAAATCTTTCCTGCAGTCCTGAATCTTACCCCGATTACTTTTGTCATCCTTGTCAGTTCTCCTTTATTGTCAGTAAAAGCAGCTCCATCGTCAGTTCCAGATTGACGTTGGCTTTTATCCTTGATTTTGCCTTATCCAGACCGTCGAGAATATTCTCGATTCCCTCATAGGAACTTTTGCTTGCCCGCTCTCTGATATATCTCAACTGATCGGAAAAAACAACCCTGTCTACATTTTTTGTAGCCTTGTAAATCAGCACATCTCTGTACCAGATGGCAATAACATCCAGATAGTCACTGATCTCCAGTTTGTATGTCATACAGTGTTTTACTGCCTCCATCAGATCAGAGACACTCATATCGTCTATATTGCGCAGAAGATGCACTGCATCCTCTTTAATCTCATTGAAATATTCTGAAGTGGCAAGCATAATGGCCTTCCCCATGTTGCCCTGGGCAAACGCCACGCATACATCTGCCTTGTAATCCGGAATCTCCATCTGCTCCTTGAGATATTTTTTAACAAGCTGATCTTTAATATTCCGCAGCTTCATCATTACACATCTGGAACGGATCGTGGGAAGCAGTGCCTCCGCATTCTCCGTAAGGAGCATAATAACCGCATACTGAGGCGGCTCTTCCAGAGTTTTTAAAAGCGCGTTCTGCGCCTGTACACTCATCATATCCGCATCCGCAATAATATAAATTTTATATCTGCTGCTGTATGGCTTAATAACAACATCATTATTTACCTGTTCCCGGATGTCGTCCACGCTGATCGTGTTCGGCTTTTCATGAGTTACCCGGATAATATCCGGATGATTGCCGCTTACAGCCTGTCTGCAGGACCGGCATTTGCCGCAGGCATCCCCGTCTTCTTCCCGGTTTTCGCACTGCAGGCTCATGGAAAACAGGTTTGCCAGAAGCTTCTTCCCGGATCCCCGCTCGCCATTCAGAATATAAGCATGAGAAACCGCATCTGCAGACACTGCGCTTTCAATATATTTAATGATATTTTTATGTCCTACTACGTCTTTAAAACTGCTCATACTCATCACCTGCCGTGTATTATTCCCTTCATTCCATTATCGTTCTGCTGTCTGCCTTCTGCAGAATAACTGCAGAACAGAAAGACTACTTATTAAGTATAACACAATCCCAGCGCAAGATATACCCCAAAATTTGGCATCCTCCTTTAGGAATCCGTATACTTTTCCGTCCGGCTCCCCTGCGCTAATCTGCACCGCCGTTCTTCAATTTTCTTTCCCTGATAAAATTCTCAATCTGTGTCAGGCACTTTTTCAGATCGGTATTTTCAAACCGAATCCGGATTCCTGCTTCCCTGAGCTTTTCTTCTGAAAAATCCTCTTCGTCCGCCAGAAACCGCCGGCACAGCTCCGCATATTTTGGCTTTGCCTCTCTCCGTTCCCGCTGCAGGGCACGAAACAGGCGCTCGCCGTCTTCTACCTGAATATACAAAGGCACAATCTTTTCAACGCCAAAATATGTTCTCAGCGCATGATAAGACACCAGGGTACCTATCATCAGATAATTATATTTCTCCAGATTAATCTGGCCGTCGTCTGCAGTAAAATACGTCCAGACGCCGCATTTCGTATTGTAGGACCGCACTTCTATGACCTGGCCGGATTCCTGCATTTTTCTCAGCTTTTCCTGATCTGTAAAGAAATATTCCACGCCGTCTGTCTCTCCCTCCCGGATCGGGCGGGTAGTATATGGAATAACTGTCCTGAGATCCGGATTTCTTTTCATCAGACACTTATATATCGTATCTTTTCCCGAAGAGCTTTTTCCCATAATATAAAATATCTTACTCATGTGCCAGTACCTCAATCTGTCCCTTCTGTTCTGTTCCTTCTATATCAAATCCCATTCCTTCATATGCCTCAATCTGCTTTACTGTCTGAGCGGATATACGTTCTCCCGGTACAATCAGCGGTATGCCCGGCGGATAGAGATACGTATATTCCAGAGAAACTCTGCCTTCAGCATCTGCCCACCGGACGCGCTCCGTTCCCTCTCCCCGCTTTTCTTCCGCTTCATATGAAGAGTACACCGGCTCCTGCGCTTCAGGAACTTCCTGTATCCCGGAAATATCCCGGCTGTCTCCGTCTGAAACAGGCAGGAACTCCTCCAGTTTCTGATCAATTTCATAGAGAGCCGATATAAGCCGCTCCAGTCCCTCTGCAGAATCCGCCGGCGAAGTCATAAGAACTACATAATATCCCGCCGCCATCTCAGCCTGAAGATGATACTTGTCCAGCAGATTTCTGTACAGTTCCCGTCCGTTAAACGTTTTTTTCGAATCCGAAGCCACTGTATTTTTCACAGAAATAACCAGTTTCGATGGATCATATCTCTTCGTCCGCATCAGTTTCATATGTCTGAGGCCCTGCAGCCTCTTCCTTGCCGAATCAAGGAGGATTGTATATTCCGCAAAAATTTCCTCTCCTCTTTCCTTCAGCATACGAATACATTCGTCCATTCCCGCCATAAGTACGTATGAAGGACTGCTGGACTGCAGCATATGAAGATATCTCCTGACCATACTTCTTTTTACAATATTTCCGTTCATATGCAAAAGCGCAGTCTGAGTCAGAGAAGGCAGTGTCTTATGCAGACTGTGAATCACGATATCTGCTCCGCACTGATTTCCGTTCTTCGGGAAATATGGATGAAATCCCAGATGCGCTCCATGTGCCTCATCGAGAATCAGAGGTATATTTCTCTTATGCACTACCTCCGCAATTTTTTCCACATCAGATACAACTCCGTCGTATGTAGGCGAGGTTATTACCACCGCGCAAATGTCCGGATAATCCGTCAGAAATCTCTCCACCTGCACCGGGCTTATCTCTCCGTTCATCTCCGTTTCCGGCACAGCTTCCGGATAAATGTAAAGCGGACGCAGACTATTCAAAAATACGGCGTTATACACGGATTTGTGGCAGTTTCTTGCCATCAGGATCCGATCCCCGCGCGATGTACAGCCCAGTAATGCACTCAGCAGTCCGACTGTGCTTCCATTAATCAGATAGTGCGTCTCCTCCGCGCCGTAAACTTCCGCCGCACGTTGCTGTGCTTCTTTTAAGATCCCTTTTGCGTGATGCAGGTCATCGAACCCCTCAATCTCTGTGATATCAATTCCGTAAGGAAGACCGGCACCTGTAAGAGAACTGCTTCGCTTATGTCCGGGCATATGAAAACCATAGTAATCTGAAGAAGCATAATTGATCAGTCTGTCATATAAATATTCCATATCATAAACCTTTCTGCTGGATTTTCCTTATTTTATCACAGCGGCCCGTATTTTACTACCACACTTAACTCTACATTCCATGTCTGCCCTGTTATTATCTGCTATTCCGCCATAAATATTTTAGAAATCTTAACTTCTTTTTTATATAACAGACACATACTTCTCACATTTTCCGGTTATATTATAGGCAAATAAAGCAGTAATGCTTTTTTATATATATTTCCTCTTTTCTCAGTCGGGTGCCTTTGCTTCCGGCTTTTTATGAATATTCATTTTCCAAGCAGAAAGCAGCTGTCCGGAATTCCCTGTATCAGCCAGTGCGCCGGCATCCATCCCATATTTTATTAAATAATGAAAAAACCGGGGAAATTGTTTCCCCGGAAAATTACATCTCAGTGAGCGTGCGGGGATTCGAACCCCGGACAACTTGATTAAAAGTCAAGTGCTCTAC
>USFD01000101.1 GCA_900553885.1 uncultured Ruminococcus sp. | reverse complement strand
TATCAAAGGCTTATAGCCGTTCCGCTAGCCACCCGTTTTACGGGTGGGGGCGACTTTTTATCTGGAGTTTATTCTCCGTAAAAGGACGGAGCAGGCTCCAGTTCGTCGCCGTTGGTGGAAACTTTTGTCGCAATATTTTTCCCGTTTTCCGTATAATATTCAATTGAAACATTTATGCCGGAACGGATAATGTTTTTCCTTTCGGGATTAAATTCAGAAACATTTGTCTGAATCTGCTCTGCGCCGGATATGTCAAATGCCACTTTGCGGTCTTCCCCTTCTCCGGGATATGTTCTTGAACCGGGATTTTCCAGATCCACATACATGATATCATTCTCTACAGAAAGAACAAAACCCTCTGTTGTCTGCTCCATAGGCTGGTCGGCTGCTCCCGGCGTCAGATCTGATCCGTTGTTATTATCGGAGGCGTCCGGGGCATCTGCTGATTCGTCCGGATCTTCGGTTTCGTCTTTGGAATCTTTATTTTCCTGCTCCGGCTGTGTGACTTCTGTGCCGGATTCTGAACCGTTATTATTGTCTGCTGAAGAAGCGGCGGCTGATGAACAGCCGGTGAAAAAAGCCAGAATAAAACAGACACTGAAAAGCAGAGCTGCAGAATGTTTCTTCATAAATACTCCTCCTTTGATTATATTCTGATAATAATATAAAACTTTTGATATGTGAAAACAATAGACCGCATTGATTTAACATAAATTATTACAAAGTTTATATATAAATTTAACAATACTTTTTTATAATTTCTTCCGGCAATCATTTACAATTGTTATTCAGGAGGATTTATTTATGAAAAAAATGTGGTACAGAGCTGCTGCGGCCGCACTGGCAGCGACGATGCTCTGCACACAGGGAATGAGCGTATCAGCGCAGCCTGATACTCAGACTGCGGGGGATGTTTCTGTTGAGTATCTGACAGTCCAGCCGGGTGCGACAACAGCATCCGTCAATCTGAACTGGTATGCGCCGGACGGTACAGAGCAGGCAATGGTGAAATTTGGTGATATTACCGCGGAGGCAGTTGTCAGCGAACTGACAGCGCCTACCAAACTGGATACAGGGAAGTACACGGATACAGGAAAGATGGTATGCAAGGCGACAGTGAGCGGACTGACACCGGATACGTCCTATTCATACCAGATTTCCTATGACGGAGGCCAGACATGGTCAGAGGCATATACGTATACAACTGCAAAGGCAGATGAATTTTCCTTTGGATTTACAAGTGACCCGCAGATCAAAGAAAGCGGAGAGACAAATAACGGAGGCTGGAATCCCTCGGACGGCACAAACCAGACCGGCTGGGCTGCCATGATGGATAAACTTGCCGAAGAGGGTGTCAGCCTTGTCGTATCCGCAGGAGATCAGGTAGAGGACCAGAGCTGGGGAAAATCCAGCGAGTACGCGGCGTTTTTTGCTCCGGAGGAGATGACATCCATCGCATATGCCCCGGCAGTGGGAAACCATGACAGACACTATATGTTTGCGGATCATTTCAATCTGCCAAATGAAATGCCGGTGGACGGCATGGATGAGAACGGGCAGCTTAAGCAGGTGAAGACAACATTCCGGGGGCAGAATAACGGCACAAGCCAGAGCCATGGAAACTACATTCAGGCGACGGCAGATGAGATCGCAAACAATTCTGAATCCAACGGTGTAACTCCGAATGCGGAAGGTCAGTACGATTTTACGGAGCGCCGGGAGATGGAGACAAAGGGAAATTATTATTACCTTTATAACAATGTACTTTTTGTTACATTAAATACCGGAGCCTATCCGGGAGGAAATGATGAGGAAAACGCAGACAATCCGGATGTGCCCAGCGCTTCAAAGGACAACTCTGAGGCAGAAGCAATGGTGGAGAATTTCAGAACTACGCTGAATGCAGCCACTTCTGAATATGCAGGGCAGTATCAGTGGCTGATTGTTACTCATCATAAGTCCACCCAGACTGTGGCAAAACATGCGGCGGATTCCGATATTGAGAACTATGTAGATGCAGGATTTGAGAAAGTGATGGACGAGTTTGACGTAGACTTTGTTCTGGGCGGACATGATCATGTATATTCCAGAAGCTACGTGCTCAAAGACGGACAGAGAAATGCCGAGCGGCTGGATACTTTCCATGATCCGGACGGAACCATTTATCTGACCGGCAACTGCTGCTCAGATATGCAGTATTACACTCCCTTTGCGGAAGTGGACAAAGAGAATAATGCAGACTTCCCGGTTCTTGCAAACGGCGAGACCGGATCTCAGGCATATCTTGCAGGCAATCTTCCATATGGCAATCAGGAGTGGAACCAGGAATACAGCCCCAGTTATGCAGTGTTTGATGTGGATGGGGACAAGATTTCTGTTAATGTATATAATCTTTCCGGCGATAGTGCGGCACCGGACAGCAAGTTGATTGATTCCTTCCGTGTTACGAAGAATACAGACGGCGGTACGAAGACAACAGGGGCCGGGAACGGGAATTCTTCTCTGGATCTGATCCAGGATGCACGCTATGATGCCGGGATGACAAATGCAGACGGCGGCGTTATGGAGATTGTGGATTATAATCCGGTAACCGGATGGGCTTACGCAGTAAACGGACAGACCGGAAAGCTGATAGCCATTGCGGTTAAAGACATGGAAAATAAAGAGAATGTCGATCTTCTGGACGGCAATGATATTGATGTAAAATCAATTATTGAAGAAAACTGCGAAGGGTTTACATACGGTGATATGACTTCAGTGGCGATCTCGGCAGACGGCACGAAACTTGCAGCTGCAGTTCAGGCGGAAGGATATGCAGATAACGGCCGTGTGGCGGTGTTCACCTGTAATGCGGACGGGACGCTGACATTTGAACAGGCATATGAGACAGGTGTCCAGCCGGACATGGTAACATTTACCCCGGATGACAGCAGAATACTGACAGCAGATGAAGGAGAACCGAGGGAAGGTTACGGGAAAGGCGCGACAGATCCTGCAGGAACAGTAACGGTGATCACTCTTGCAGAGGGAACCGCAGCAAATGTGGGATTTGAGGCATATGACAGCGCAGAAGCAAGACAGGCTCTCGTGGACGCGGGAATTGTGCTGAAAAAGGATACAGCTCCGTCGGCAGACCTGGAGCCGGAATACATTGCAGCAGGAAATCATACAGCATATGTAACGCTGCAGGAGGCAAATGCCATTGCAGTAATTGATCTGGACAGCCTTCAGGTCACAGGAGTTTATTCTGCGGGCTATGAAGACTACAGTACGACGCCGGTTGATATTGACAAAAAAGACGAGGCATATAATCCGAAAACATATGAGTCTCTGAAAGGAATCCGTATGCCGGATGGGATTGCTCTTTACTCTGTGGACGGTACAGATTATCTTGTAACGGCAAATGAAGGGGATTCCAGAGAATGGGGAGATTACCTCAACGAAGATGAACGGAACTTCAAAAACGGCGAGACTTCTCCCTCTGGAAAAATTACGGCAGAAAACAGCGGCCTGAACGGAAAAGTCGTATTCTTTGACAGCAGTGGTTACGACGGCCTGGATGAGGGGACGGATTATCTCTTTGGCGGACGCTCCTTTACCGTGTACAGGGCAGAGGAAAAGGGGCTGACAGAAGTATATGGAAGCGGCAGCGACTTTGAGGCAAAGACGGCGGAATATGTGCCGGATCATTTCAACTGTTCCAATGACGATAAGACAATTGACGACCGTTCCGGAAAGAAAGGACCGGAGTCAGAGAGCGTGACAGTTGGTACAGTGGGTGAGAAAACTTATGCATTTGTAGGACTTGAAAGAGTCGGCGGGGTGATGGTTTATGACATCACTGATCCGGAGAACAGTACTTTTGTAAACTATATTAACTCCAGAGATTTCAGTGAGGATATTGCAGGAGATGACTCTCCAGAGGGACTGTGCTTTATTCCGGCCGGGGACAGCGCAGACGGTAATGCCTATCTGCTGGCTGCCTGTGAAGTATCGGGAACAGTTGCAGCATACAGGCTGACAGAAAATGACGGGCAGAATCCGGACGACGGGAAGAACCCGGATGACGGGAAGAACCCGGATGACGGGAAGAAACCGGATGACGGACAGAACCCGGACGGCGGGCAGAACCCGGATGACGGACAGAATCCGGACGGCGGACAGAATCCGGATGACGGCAAAGATCCTGCCGGTACAGATAAAGGAGATGCAGACGGTGGAAGTTTGTCCGGTTCCGGAAGCAAAGCGCCGAAAACAGGGGATAACAGTCCGGCAGGACTTTATGTAGCTGTTCTTCTGGCAGCGGCAGGTACGGCAGGCGTAACGGCTGTACGCAGAAGCAGACGGAGATAACCGCCGGGGTACCGGAAAAAGTTTCTTCTGATTCTTCCAACTTTATATCATACAGTGTATGCCGGAATTGCAGCAGCATGACAGATTATGCGGCTGCAGTTCCGGCGTTTGTATCTGGAGCGTTCTCTTTGTATAAACAGCTTCCTGACGGGAAAAATCCCAAACAGACCGGCGGACATGCTGCAAGCCGGCTGAATGTCAGCGGTATCGCTGCCGGCCGGCAAATTGAGCGCAAATGCTCGCCGGGTTCTCCGCTTTAGGGTATAATGAAATTATGGCAGAAAACTGGCTTCTGCATATTGCGGCGGACAGGCAGTGAAAAGGGCTCCCGGGAAGTGATATGGAGCAGAAAGCAGGTGGAAGAATGAAACAGCTGTATACAAAATGGGGGAGGAAGATAGATCCGGAGCACGTGCTGCAGGAGTATCCACGGCCTCTCCTGGTAAGAGAGAACTATACGAATCTGAACGGGTACTGGGAGTATGCGTTTACAGAAAAATTCAGAGAGCCGGAGAAGTACGAGGGAAGGATTCTCGTACCGTTTTCGCCGGAAAGCGCTTTATCCGGTGTGTCCAGACAGCTGAAGCCGGACGAATATTTGTGGTACAGGAGAAGATTCCGTCTGGAAAAATGGCGGGAGAGGAAAAACCGGCGTCTGCTGCTTCATTTTGGCGCTGTAGATCAGGCCTGCAGGGTGTTTGTAAACGGACAGCCTGCGGCCCGGCACACCGGCGGATATCTGCCATTTTCGGCGGATATCACAGAGCTGGCAGCAGAGGGGGAAAATGAACTGGTTGTGGCGGTAAAAGATCTGACGGAGACTTCTTACCATGCCCGCGGCAAACAGCGTCTCAGGCGGGGAGGAATGTTCTATACGGCACAGAGCGGGATCTGGCAGACTGTCTGGATGGAAGAAGTGCCGGGACAGTATATAACTAATGTGAATGCAGAACCAGACACAGAAAAAGGTGTTGTGTATATTACGGTGGAAGCAGATGTGGACCGGCCGGTGGAAATCCGGATTCAGAAGCCCCGGATATATGAAGAACCCATAAGATTGCCGGAGGACGCTGTGCTGGACTGCACGCAAAACGGGGAGGCGCCGGAGACTTCCCTGTTCTCCGGGCGGACCAATGAACGGCTGGAAATCCGGATTGAGAATCAGATGCTCTGGACCTGTGAAACGCCGTATCTGTATCCGTTTACTGTCGTTATGGGAGAAGACAGGGCGGAAAGTTATTTCGCTATGCGCAGATTCTCTGTGGAGCGGGATGAAAAAGGAATCCTGCGGATCTGCCTGAACGGTGTTCCGGTTTTTCAGAACGGCGTGCTGGACCAGGGATACTGGCCCGAAGGGCTCTATACAGCGCCTTCGGATGAAGCGCTTATTTTTGATATCCGGGAAATGAAAAAGACAGGTTTTAATATGGTGCGCAAACATCTGAAAATCGAGCCTCAGAGATGGTACTATCACTGTGACCGGCTGGGGTTGATTGTCTGGCAGGATATGGTGAACGGAGGCGGAGAGTATAAACGCTGGTTTGTCACTTATGCGGCGACCGTTCTGTCCTGGAGAAATATAAAAATAAAGGATGCGCATCCGGCGCTTTTTGGGAGAAAGGACAGAAAAGGAATGCTGGAGTTCGTGCGGGAGATGAAAGAAACCTTCCGGATTCTGAAAGGACATCCGGCCATTGCAGTCTGGGTGATTTTCAATGAGGGATGGGGGCAGTTTCAGACGGAAAAGATGACGGAGATTGTCAGAAAGCTGGATCCTTCCAGGCTGATTGATCCGGCAAGCGGCTGGTTTGATCAGGGAGGCGGAGATCTGAAAAGCATTCATAATTATTTCTTTAAACTTCAGGCAGTTCTGGATGAAAAACGTGCTGTAGTGCTCTCGGAAACCGGAGGCTATACGCTGCGTATGGAAGGACACAGCGCCTGTGAAAAACGGTATGGCTACAGTGCGTACAAAGAGGAAGAAAGTCTGAACCGGGCGTATAAAGAATTAATGGAGAAGGTAGAAAAGCTGATTCCGGATGGTCTGTGCGCCTGTATATATACTCAGTGGTCTGATATTGAAGAGGAAATAAACGGGGTATATACCTACGACAGGGAAATACGGAAGATTATGGGTTCTGACCTGTAATTGACTTCTATCCTGTAAACGTATATAATGCTTATGGAGAATAATTATCAATAAGATCCCGGACGGAAAAATTCCGTTCAGGCATACGGCACCGGAGTCCGGCATGATGCCGGAATTTCCGGCAGGCATATGGATACAGGCAGAATTACGAAGGATGATGAGCATATGAGACTGAAAGAGGGAAAAAACAATAAGGTATATATTGTTGAGAGGATTGAGATTGAACAGAATCTGGAACGCAGGCTGGAGGCGCTCGGACTGACAGAAGGCTCCTGCATAGAAGTGTTGAACAATGACAAAAAAGGTGCGATGACTGTCCGGTTCCGGGGAACAAGATTTGCTCTTGGAAAGCGTATTGCCGACCATATTATTGTGAGGGAGGCGGCAGCATGACAGGAAAAGTAATCAATGTGGGGTTTGCGGGCAACCCGAACTGTGGAAAAACCACTTTATTTAACGCATATACGGGAGCCAATCTGAAAGTGGCTAACTGGCCCGGTGTTACGGTAGAAAAGAAAGAAGGAAAAACGAGCTATAAAGGTCAGGAATTCAAACTGATCGATCTGCCCGGCACGTATAGCCTGACTTCCTATACAATGGAAGAAAAGGTGACGAGAGAGTGTCTGATGAGTGATGAGGTGGACGTGATTGTGGATGTAGTAGATGCGTCCTGCCTGGAGCGCAATCTGTATCTGACTCTGCAGCTGATCGAGCTGGGAAAACCGGTTGTGTTGGCACTCAATATGATGGATGTGGTGGAAGAAAGAGGAATGGAGATCGACCTTCACCGTCTTCCCGAAATGCTGGGAATTCCGGCAATTCCGGTTTCTGCAAGAAAACGGACCGGACTTGGAATCCTGATGCATGCAGTTGCACATCACAATGAATATGCAAAACAGGGGCCGTTTATCCATCACCATTCTGATAAAACAGGCCATCAGCACGATCATCACAGCGAATATGCCATGGTTTACAGTGATGAGATTGAAGATAAGATTGACCTGATTATTGCAGAGTTCCGGAAAAAATATCCGGATATGGAAAATATGCGCTGGCATGCGATTAAAATGCTGGAGCAGGATGAAACCGTAATGAACCAGTATCCGGTTGAACTGGAATGGCTGAAGGATCAGAGTTATGAGAAAGAAATCATTAATCAGAAATATGATTTTATAGAAGAGGTTATAGAGGAGACGCTGGCCAATAAGAGTGAAAAGGAGCAGCGGACAGACCGGATTGACCGGGTCATGACAGGAAAATGGACAGGACTTCCGGTTTTCCTGGTAATTATGGCGCTTGTATTTTTCCTTACCTTTACAATCGGCGACTGGCTGAAGGGATATTTTGAGGCGGGGCTGGAACTCCTTACCGGAGCGGCAGGTTCTGCCCTTGAAGCGTGGGGCGTGTCACCTGCTCTTCAGTCCCTGCTTGTAGACGGCATTATTTCCGGTGTGGGCGGCATTCTTACTTTCCTGCCGAATATTTTTATCCTGTTTCTTGCCCTGGCTTTTCTGGAAGACAGCGGATACATGTCCCGGGTTGCTTTTGTCATGGACGGTATCATGGGTAAGCTGGGACTTTCCGGCAGAGCGTTTTTGCCCATGCTTCTCGGCTTCGGATGTTCTGTTCCGGCTGTTATGGCGTCCCGGGCTCTGGAGGACAACCGCGACCGGCTGAAGACGATCCTTGTGACACCGTTTATGTCCTGCAGCGCCAGACTTCCCATATATGTGCTGTTTTCCTCGATGTTTTTCGGAAAATACGCCATGCTTGCATGTTATTCCATGTATCTTCTGGGAATTGTGGTTGCCATTGTGACGGCCTATATTCTTTCAAAGATTGACGGCAGCAAGGCGGAACATGCACTTCTGATTGAACTGCCGGAATATAAAGCTCCGAACACCCGGACAATTGCGGTATATGTATGGGAAAAGGTAAAAGATTACCTTACAAAAGCCGGAACCGTGATTTTCCTTGCATCGATTGTTATGTGGCTGCTGCTGAATTTCGGTCCGTCCGGATATGTGACAGATATTTCCGAGAGCTTCGGCTCTATAATCGGAAAGGCCATCGTACCTGTTTTCCGGCCGCTGGGACTTGGATACTGGCAGATCATTGTAGCTCTGATTTCCGGAATTGCGGCAAAGGAAGTTGTTGTTTCAAGCTGCAGCGTACTTTTCGGTGTGAATAATATTACCGGCGGTGAAGGTATGGGGCAGCTGGCGGCGCTGCTTGGCACTATGGGATTCGGCGCGGCAAACGCTTATGCGCTGATGGTATTCTGCCTGCTGTATGTGCCCTGTACGGCTACCATTGCCACCATTAACCGTGAGGTGGGCAGCAAAAAAATAACAGGCGGCATTATTCTGTTCCAGCTTGTAACTGCGTGGGTCGTAAGTTTTATTGTTTACCATATCGCAGGAGTGCTGCTGTAGAGAAGCTGTATAAAAGAAGGATTCAGTATTGAATATTCTGAAGCAGGAGTCCCTTTGGATCCAGAGGGGCACCTGCTTTTTCTGTGCCTGTGAAAATCCTCTGTATGCTTTCCGGTGCACGCAGACCGCGGCCGGCTTCCAGAAGTGTGCCGGCGATTATGACCGGCATCTGGTAGAGAAAATCGTCTGCTGTAATGCGGATCATAAGCTCATCTTTTGTCTGATGAACAGTGGTTTCATAGATTTCTCTTATGGTTCCCTTTTTCTTTCTGACAGGAGTAAAACCGCGGAAGTCATGTTTCCCGATCAGAAAATCGGAAGCCTGTTTCATGGCGTCCACATCCGGCTCCGGAAAAATGTGTGCCTGATATTTAGCGGTAAACACATTGTATACCAGAGCTGTGCACATACGGTACTGATATGTGCGGCGGGCAGCATTCAGATCCGCGCGGAAGCGCTCCGGCACAGATTCGGCCTTTTGAACGGCAATATCCAGGGGGAGATATTCGTTGAGCGCGGTGCGGAAACGGTCGGGGGAAAGTCCGGAACCGGTGCGGAAGCTGGCGGTCTGAGCCAGGGCGTGGACTCCGGGATCGGTTTTTGCTCCTCCGAAGAGTGTGATATCTTCGCCGGTCAGTTTCTTTAAAACTTCTGTTATTTTATAGGAAATACTTTTGTGCTGCCCGTCTTTCTCCGGACGGCTCCATCCCAGGTACCGTGTTCCGTCATACTGGATGGTGAGAAGGATGTTCTGCATTTTGTCTGTTCTCCTGTTCTGTATTTTATTGTTTTATGATACAGGATGTTTTTTGCAAAGTACAGTGTTGTTTTTGCGGAAAAGACTATCTATAATACAAATTGTCAGCAATACTATATATGGATAGAAAAAATATATATGGACAGAAAATAATTGTGGAAAAAGATTGGAGAGAGATCGGTTATGGAAGAAAAACATGTACAGGACTCGCTGGTTGAAACCGTTCATATGGTCAGGCCGAATCATCTGAATGCGGCAGGACGGCTGTTCGGCGGAATCCTGATGCAGTGGCTGGATGAGGTGGCCGGACTGGTTGCAAAGCGCCATACAAAATCAAATGTGATTACGGCCTCTGTAGATAATCTGAGATTTATCCATGGCGCATATAAAGGGGAGATGGTTGTAATCATAGGGAAAGTTACTTATGTGGGTAATACTTCCCTGGAGGTGCGCACAGATACTTATGTAGAAAATCTGGAAGACGGTACCCGACATCCCATTAACAGGGCCTATTTTACAATGGTGGCGCTGGATGAAAATGACAGACCGAAGCGGGTGCCCAGGCTTGCAGTGGAAACAGAATCTGAAAAAGCAGAGTGGGAGGCAGCTGAAAAAAGAAGAGAAATGCGGATGAGAAGAAAAACAGAAGGGTTCTGAAATTTGAATTTGTGGGTGAAGAGAACTTCCGCCGGGAAGTCCGGGTATGGTGCCGGAGAGCACGCTTTCGCTCGGAACGCGGCGCAACGGTACATAAGAGCGCAAAGGACGCGCTCTAAGTGCCGGCGCCGCTTTACGGCTC
>USFD01000100.1 GCA_900553885.1 uncultured Ruminococcus sp. | reverse complement strand
TCAGATTTCAGATCCTTTATTTTTCTCAGATTCCGGAACGGAATAAGGATCCCACGTCCCAGATCTCCGTCCCATTCTATGCGGGAACTTCTGAATATTTTCCGGTATTTCTTAATCTAAGTTCATTTCGGCAAATCCGGATCTACTGCACAGACAGATTGGTGTATCCCATAAGGCTTTCATCAATCTCTTTTGCCGCCTCCCGGCCTTCCCGGATAGCCCATACAACCAGGGACTGGCCTCTGTGCATATCGCCTGCTGTAAACACATTCGGCACGCTTGACGCGTAGCGGCCTTCCTCCGTTTTCACGTTGGTCCGCTGATTCACTTCCACGCCGAACGCTTTTGTGACATAATTTTCGCTTCCCAGAAATCCTGCTGCGATCAGAACAAGATCTGCGTCCACAGTATATTCTGAACCCGGAATCTCAACCATCATCATTCTTCCGGTAGCCTCGTCTTTTTTGCTTTCCAGCTTCACGAGCACAGCCTTGCAGAGTTTGCCTTTCTTATCTTTGACAAATTCTTTTACCGTAGTAGTGTAGACACGGGGATCCGAACCAAACACCGCGATAGCTTCTTCCTGGCCGTAGTCTGTCTTGCAGACTTTCGGCCACTCCGGCCAGGGATTGTTCTCCGCTCTTTCATCCGGAGCCTTTGGCATCATCTCAAGCTGAAGAACCGACTTTGCGCCGTGACGGATAGATGTGCCGACACAGTCGTTTCCCGTATCTCCGCCGCCGATTACGATTACATTTTTCCCTTTTGCAGAAATATATGTGCCGTCTTTCAGCTTCATGTTATTTGCCCACAGTGCTTTTGTCGTGGACTTAAGAAAATCCACTGCAAAGTAAATTCCTTCCGCGTCTCTGCCGGGAGCCTTGATATCTCTTGGATTGGAGGCTCCGCAGGCCAGGAGAACCCGGTCGTACTCTTTCAGAAGAGCCGCAGGTTTCACATCTTTCCCTACATTACAGTTCAGACGGAATTCCACGCCTTCTTCTTCCATTACCGCCAGTTTTCTGTCAATATACTGCTTCTCCAGTTTCATATTGGGAATTCCATAGCGGAGCAGTCCGCCGGCTTTATCCTCCCGTTCAAAAACAGTTACAGAATGTCCGCGCTTGTTGAGCAGATCAGCTGCCGCCAGACCGGACGGTCCGGAACCGATTACGGCAATTTTCTTTCCGGTGCGCACTTTCGGCGGATTTGCCTTTGCATATCCCTTCTCGTAGGCATTTTCTATAATCGCATACTCATTGCTCTTTGTCGCAACCGCCTCCTGGTTCAGGCCACATGTGCAGGCTTTTTCGCACAGTGCCGGACATACTCTGGAAGTAAATTCCGGAAAGTTATTTGTCTTAACCAGGCGGTAGTACGCCTCCTCCCAGTTTCCGTTATAGATCAGATCATTCCACTCCGGAACCAGATTGTGAAGGGGACATCCGCTTGCCATGCCCATCAGATTCTTCCCGGACTGGCAGAAGGGAACGCCGCAGTCCATGCAGCGGGCTCCCTGAAGTTCCTGCTCCTCCTTGGAAAGAGGCGTGTGGAACTCATTAAAATGTCGGATCCGCTCAAGCGGCTGTTCCGCAGTCTTGTCCTGTCTCGCATAATCCATAAATCCTGTTGCTTTTCCCACTTTTCACCGCCTCCTATCTTCCGTTTTTAATCATGTTGAATGCTTCAATTTTTGCTTTTTCACGGCTTAAGCCTTTCTCCTCCATCTGGATAATGGCCGCCATCATCTTCTCATAGTCTTCCGGAATGATCTTCTTGAACTTCGGCAGATATTCCTCAAACTTATCAAGGATTCTCTTTCCGGCTTCTGAATTTGTATAGGATACATGTTCCTGAATCATTCCCTTGAGCTCCTGCACGTCATATTTGTCTGTCACGCGCTCAATGTTGACCATGTCTTTGTTCACCCGTTTATAAAGGGTACTGTCCATGTCCAGTACATAGGCGATGCCGCCGCTCATGCCGGCAGCAAAGTTCTTGCCTACCTGGCCCAGAACAACCACACATCCGCCGGTCATATATTCACAGCCGTGATCTCCCACGCCTTCTACAACTGCACGGGCTCCGGAATTACGGACGCAGAATCTCTCTCCCGCCACACCGTTAATGTATGCTCTTCCGCTGGTTGCTCCATAAAGGGCAACGTTACCTATAATAATATTCTCGTCAGATTTGAACCGTGTACCGTTGGGCGGGCACACAACCAGTTTTCCGCCGGAAAGACCTTTTCCGAAATAATCGTTGCTGTCGCCTGTAAGTTCCAGCGTCAGTCCTCTGGGGATAAATGCGCCAAAGCTCTGTCCGCCTGCGCCCTTACATTTGATCACAAAACTGTCGTCCTCCAGACCTTCCGGATATCTCTTCGTAATCTCGGATCCGAAGATTGTTCCAAACGTACGGTCTGTATTGGAAACGTCAACTTCCAGGCTTCTCTTCTGTCCCTTCTCCAGCGCCGGAAGCAGCTTCTTGACAAGCACTTTTTCATCCAGCGTTTTCTCCAGTTCAAAGTCAAACCGTTTCTTCGGATCGAAGATCATGCCTTTCTTTTCTTTTGCGTAAGGATTGTAAAGTACGCTGCTCAGATCAAGGGTTGCCGCCCGGTCTGATGTGGGAGTGTCTTTCACTTTCAGAAGATCTGTTCTTCCCACCAGTTCATCCACAGAGCGCACGCCCAGTTTTGCCATATATTCTCTCAGTTCTTCTGCGATAAACCGCATGAAATTCATTACATATTCCGGTTTTCCGGTAAAACGCTTTCTCAGTTCCGGATTCTGGGTAGCTACGCCCACAGGGCAGGTATCCAGGTTGCAGACACGCATCATAACGCATCCCATGGTTACCAGCGGCGCTGTGGCAAAACCGAATTCCTCTGCGCCCAGAAGAGCTGCGATTGCCACATCACGGCCGCTCATCAGTTTCCCGTCCGTCTCAATGCGCACCCGCTCTCTCAGTCCGTTCTGAATCAGGGTCTGGTGCGTCTCTGCAAGGCCCAGCTCCCAGGGAAGTCCCGCATTATGAATGGAACTTCTGGGCGCCGCTCCGGTTCCTCCGTCATATCCGGAAATCAGAATCAGTCCGGCTCCGGCCTTCGCCACACCTGCGGCAACGGTTCCCACACCTGCCTCGGATACAAGCTTTACGGAAATTCTTGCGTCTTTATTTGCATTTTTACAGTCGTAAATCAGCTGCGCAAGGTCCTCAATCGAGTAAATGTCATGGTGCGGCGGTGGTGAAATCAGACTCACGCCAGGGGTGGAATGGCGGGTCTTTGCGATCCACGGATACACTTTGCCTCCCGGAAGGTGGCCGCCCTCGCCCGGTTTTGCGCCCTGCGCCATCTTGATCTGAATCTCCTGAGCGCTGACCAGATACCGGGACGTTACGCCGAATCGTCCGGAAGCCACCTGTTTGATGGCAGAACAGCGGTCTGTATCCAGTCTCTCGATATCCTCACCGCCTTCACCGGAATTGGATTTTCCGTGAAGCCGGTTCATGGCAATCGCCAGAGTCTCATGGGCTTCTTTGGAAATGGAACCGTAGGACATAGCTCCGGTCTTAAACCGGGTTACAATAGAGTCCACGCTTTCCACTTCCTCGATGGGAACCCCTTTCTTCGGATAGTTAAAGTCAAGCTGTCCTCTTAAATTAACCTTTTCGCCTTCCTCGTCCACCATCTTTGTATACTGCTTGAACATCTCATAGTCGCCCCGTCTGGTAGACTGCTGAAGCATATGGATGGTCTGGGGATTATACAGATGCTCCTCCCCGCCGCTCTTATATTTATGTCGTCCCTCGCTGTCCAGAGTCATGTCAACTCCCAGACCCAGGGGATCAAATGCCTGTGAATGGAAGGCAGTATAATCTTCTGCGATCTCCTCAATTCCGATTCCGCCCACACGGCTTACTGTATCTGTAAAGTACCGGTTGATGAAATCCTGTTTCAGTCCGATTGCCTCAAAGATCTTCGCGCCCTGGTAGGACTGAATCGTGGAAATACCCATCTTGGATGCAATCTTGATAATTCCGTGAATGATCGCGTTATTATAGTCATTCACCGCCGCATAGTAATCCTTGTGAAGAAGTCTGGATTCAATCAGCTGACGGATGGACTCATGTGCAAGATACGGATTGATCGCGCAGGCTCCGTATCCCAGCAGTGTAGCAAAGTGGTGCACCTCTCTGGGCTCGCCGCTTTCCAGAATCATGGCTACGGAAGTTCTCTTCTTGGTGCGCACCAGATGCTGCTGCAGTCCGGAAACCGCCAGCAGGGACGGTATTGCCACATGGTATTCGTCCACATCCCGGTCTGTCAGAATCAGAATATTGGCTCCTTCCCTGATAGCACGGTCCGCCTCAATATATACATATTCAATCGCCTTCTCCAGGCTTGTGTTTTTATAATATGTGATCGGAATCTCGGCAACTTTGAATCCTTCCACATTCATTTCCTTAATCTTTAAAAGATCTGTATTGGTAAGGATCGGGTTGTCTACCCGGAGCATCTTGCAGTTTTCTTCCTTTTTCTCAAGCAGATTGCCGTCTCTTCCCACATAAATCGTTGTAGAAGTTACAATTTCCTCACGGATTGCATCAATCGGCGGATTGGTAACCTGGGCAAACAACTGTTTAAAGTATCCGAACAGCGGCTGGTGCTTTTTCGAAAGAACCGAAAGAGGAACATCTATTCCCATTGCGCCGATTCCTTCGCTTCCGTTCTGTGCCATTGGAAGTATGGATGATTTTACATCTTCATATGTGTATCCAAATGCTTTCTGCAGCCGTGTACACTCTTCTTTTGTGTACTTCGGAATATCCTTGTTCGGTATTTTCAGGTTCCTCAGATGAATCAGATTCCTGTCAAGCCATTCGCCGTAAGGCTCCTCGTTCGCATACTTTTCTTTCAGTTCCTCATCATCAATCACCCGTCCGGCCACAGTATCCACAAGCAGCATCTTGCCCGGATGCAGTCTCTCCTTTACAAGGATTTTGGACGGCTCGATATCCAGCACGCCCACCTCAGAAGAAAGGATCAGGGTGTCGTCGTCTGTAATGTAATATCTGGAAGGACGAAGGCCGTTCCGGTCAAGCACCGCGCCCATTACGTCTCCGTCAGAGAACAGGATAGACGCCGGGCCGTCCCACGGCTCCATCATGGTTGCGTAATACTGGTAAAAATCTCTTTTATTCTGGGACATGCTTCTGTTATTGACCCAGGGTTCCGGAATAGCAATCATCACCGCAAGAGGGAGCTCCATTCCGCTCATTACCATAAACTCCAGCGCATTGTCCAGCATGGCGGAATCTGAGCCGGATGTATTGATCGCCGGAAGGACTTTGTGCAGCTCGCCCTTCAGATACCCCGACTCCATAGTCTCCTCTCTGGCCCTCATCTTATCCGCATTGCCGCGGATGGTATTGATCTCGCCATTGTGAACGATAAACCGGTTCGGATGCGCCCTCTGCCAGCTGGGCGCCGTGTTGGTACTGAATCTGGAATGTACCATAGCAATTGCAGACTCAAAATCCTCATCCTGAAGATCAGAAAAGAACTGCCTCAGCTGTCCCACAAGGAACATACCTTTATATACAATTGTTCTGCTGGACAGGGATACCACGTAAGTATCATCGCTGCTCTGCTCAAATACACGGCGGACAACATACAGCTTCCGGTCAAAATCCAGGCCTTTTGCCACTTTTTTCGGCCGCTCGATGAACGCCTGCATAATACACGGCATACAGTCCACAGCCGTTTTTCCCAGTATCTCCGGATGGATCGGAACTTCTCTCCATCCGAGGAAATTCAGGCCTTCCTTTTTTACAATAACTTCAAAGATATTTTTCGCCTGATTTCTCTTCAGCTCATCCTGAGGAAGAAAGAACATCCCCACTCCGTAATCCCTCTCGCCGCCAAGAGTGATGCCAAGAGGCTTACAGACCTTGCTGAAAAACCTGTGGGAAACCTGCAGAAGAATTCCGACTCCGTCTCCGGTCTTTCCTTCCGCGTCCTTTCCTGCTCTGTGTTCCAGGTGCTCTACAATCCTGAGGGCGCCCGCAACAGTACTATGGCTTTTTACACCTTTAATATTTACAATTGCACCGATTCCGCAGTTATCATGTTCAAAACTTTCACGGTACAATCCCTGCTGGCTGTCAATTTCTTTCCTCATAATCCCTGCCCTTTCTTTTGCATTTTTGTTTTTTACGACTATACACGATTTTTCTCAGTTTGTAAATAAGAAAAATTCGAAAATTGTCTGATAATTTGATAATATTTTGTATTCTATGTTATTTTCTGATAATTTTAATTTAAGGCAAATAATAATAGGCATTATTGTTTTTATTAGATTTTCTTGTTTTTCAAGGTATTTTTAAAAAAATACCGCAAAAAAATACGGCAGGTTTTCATTCCTGCCGCACACAATTTAAAATTGTTTTTTTATTAAAACATATCTCCCGGATTCCCTGTGTCAGACTTGGTTTCTTTCTGTACAGGCCCTCCGGTCCGCTGAATCTGCACATACATTACAGAGCAGATAAATGCTCCTATAATAACCGCTCCCGCCATTCGGATCGGCACTCTCCCGATCCATCTGAACACTCCGGTTTCCGTATAGATCAAAGAACTGCAGTTTGCAATTATATGAAGAATAACCGGCGCTTTCAAAGAGCCGAACTTCTGATATACATAACAGAGAAAGAGTCCCAGCAGCAGCGCGTAAACCATCTGGGCGCCGTCCTGATGCATCAGGACAAAGAACAGGGACGACCAGAGCGCCGCATACCAGAAACTTCTTCTTTCCAGAAATCTCCGGAACAGAACTCCCCGGAACATCAGCTCTTCCGCAACCGGTACCACAATGCCAAGCACCAGAAGCTGTACTGCAAAAGGCGGCGTATAGATCAGCAGCGTTGAACTCTGGGACTGTCCGCTGTAAAAGGCCAGTTCAACCATTGCAGAGAAACAGGTAGCAGCTATACTGACAGCCAGCCCGAACACAACAACTGTCCAGTATTTCCTGAAAGGCGCCTTTTCCGGCACTTCCACCCCGAAGGCTTTTTCCAGTTTCCGGTCCTGGGAAAAGAAGACCGCGTTGACAGGTATCGTAACAAGAGCCGCCACGCCCGCAATCTCCGTTGAATAGCGGAACACCTGGTTCATTGCCGGTTCCATCAGCGTCCAGTACTGCTGCGTAATCTGCTCCACAGACTGGGTCTTCTGCTGAGTCAGAATCTGCTCATACACATTCATCAGATCAGGAAGCGATATGACGAGAATGCAGATAATTTCCACCACAAGCCGAACCCCTATATAAATCAGAATCGGAGCCGTAAGACTCCAGAACGGATTTTTTCTACGCATTTGATTCATGGTTGCTATTCCCCGCTTTCTGCAGAATCCATTTTCTCATTTCATCTTCCCTGCCCTGCACCGTTCCCTGCACCATCTCCGGTCTTCCGCCTCCCCGGCCGTTAAAAGTACGGTTGAACTCTCCTGCCAGAGCGCGTACATCCATCACTTTGCTGCCGATCACATAGCGGTAACCTTCCCGTTCACTGCCGTAAAACACCGCGCAGAGAATTCTGTCCTTTTCAAGGACATGGTTCATCAGGTGCCGCATGGATTCTCCGGCAAACTCATCGGTAAAGACACAGACCACTCTTTCCCCCTCAGGGACCATATCCGCTCTATACTGAACCAGCTTTTTTTCTTTTTCACCGATTTCCTGTTTCAGATCCGCGCATTCCTTCTGCAGATGCTCTACCGCTTCCGCAATCTCATTTTCTTTCGCACAGAGCATGGCCGATACAGACCGTGTCTCTTTCTGCTTTTCTTCATAATCCAGAAGCGCACGGATACCGCAGAGCATAGTCACCCGCACGCCGCCTTTATATCTCTGCACACCGGTCAGTTTGATCAGCCCGATCTCTCCGGTATATTTCACGTGGGGAGCGCAGCAGGCACAGACGTCATATCCGGGGATCACCACAATCCGGACCTGGCCCTGGATCTCAATCTTGCTCCTGTATTCCATAGATGCAAGTTCTTCTTCAGACGGGTACAGAACCTGAACCGGAAGATTTTTCCAGACGGCCCGGTTCGCTTCCCTTTCAATCTCCTGAAGTTCGTCTTTTGTAACAGCACCGTTGAAATCCATAGTACAGTCTTCACTGCCCAGGTGAAATCCGACATTATTATATCCGAACCGGGCATGAATCAGACCGGATACAATATGTTCTCCTGTGTGCTGCTGCATCTTCATGAACCGTTCTTCCCAGTCAATCCGCCCGGACACTTTCCGTCCGGCTGTAAAATATTCCGGAATATGCCCGCTTTTCTCCTCCATCACATGGAAGATCCGCCCGTCTCTTTCCTGCACATCACACACCTGCATTCCATCCAGTATCCCGGTATCAGCATACTGGCCGCCTCCTTCCGGGAAAAAGGCTGTCTGATTCAGTTCAATTTCATAATGCCCGTCCCGCTCCTCGCAGGATACAACTTCCGCCGTAAATTCTTTCAGATGGCTGTCCCGGTAAAAGAGTTTTTCCGTCATATTCTATCTACATCCTTTCCAACATCCGCCCGGCTGTTTTGTCGTCATTACATTCTCTCAGGAGCTTCAAATCCCAGCAGGTCAATACAGGATTCCAGAACTTTCTTTGTCAGTACAAGAAGAGAAATGTATCCACTTCTGCGCACCGGATCCTCTTCGGCCAGAATCTTTGTCTCATGATAAAACTTATTGAACTCATTGGCCAGATCATAAATATAGGCACAGAGCTTATGCGGAGCCGTTTCCTCGTAAACGGTATTAACCACATCATTATATTTAAGAACCTGAAGCATCAGTGCCTTCTCATATCCGCCTTCCGGGGAAAGGATCTTCAGATCAGAGAGATCTCCCCCCATCTCCTCATACTTGCCCAGAATCGATTTGATTCTTACAATTGTATATAAGATATAAGGCCCGGTATTTCCCTCAAAGGAGGTAAATCTGTCTACATCAAAGATATAATCTTTGGAAGCCTGGTTGGACAGATCTCCATACTTGATCGCCGCCAGTCCGACAATCTGAGCTGTCTTTCTTGCCTCTGCCTCTTCCACTGTGCGGTTGTCCATAATCTTTTTATACATCTCATCCTCGATCTCGCGGATCAGATTTTCCAGGCGCATTACGCCGCCTTCTCTGGTTTTAAACGGCTTGCCGTCTTTTCCGTTCATGGTACCGAAGCCAAGGAACTCCAGATCCGTCTCAGGCCGCACAATTTCTGTTTTCTTTGCGCAGCGGAACACCTGGATAAAATGCAGTTCCTGCCTCTTGTCCACCACATAAATCACCTGGTCCGGATGGAACTCTTCCTCCCTGTCTACCAGAGTGGCAAGATCTGTCGTGTCATAAAGAGCCGCGCCGTCTGATTTCAGGATCATGCAGGGAGGCACTTCTTTATTATCCGACTCTTCCTGTACATCCACCACAAGAGCGCCTTCATCATAGCGGGCAAAGCCTTTGTCCTTCAGCATCTGCACCATATCAGGAATAAATTTCTGGGCATCCGCCTCCCCTTTCCAGAGGTCAAAATGCACATTCAGCTTCTCATAATTTTTCTTCAGATCCGCAACCGACACCGCCATGATGTGCTTCCAGATCGCTCTGCATCCCCGGTTTCCATTCTGCAGGAGATAGGTAGCATGCAATGCTTCTTCTCTGTAATCTTCATGCTCTTTGGCATATGCGCTGGCTGTCGGATAAATCTCCTCCAGCTCTCCTATGGTAAAGGGCGCTTCCTCCGGATATTCTCCTTCAAACTTCTCATCAAAATACGGAAGATCCGGCTTTCTCTTTTTAAGCTCTGTAATAATCAGGCCCATCTGGTATCCCCAGTCGCCCAGATGGATATCACCGATCACCTTATTTCCCTTAAACCGGATAATCCGCTTAACACTCTCTCCGATAATCGCGGATCTGAGATGCCCAACATGCAGAGGCTTTGCCACATTCGGGCCGCCGTAATCAATGATAACGGTTCTGGGGTGTTCTTCAGGATCCACGCCCAGCCGTTCATCTGTAGCCATATCATTCAGATATGCCGCCACGTAGTCCGGCGAAAGTTTCAGATTAATAAATCCCGGCTTCACCACATCCACAGACGCAAAACATTCCGTATCTTTCATCTGCGCAGCCACATCCTCCGCAATCATAAAGGGCGCTTTCTTATATTTCTTCGCTCCCGCCATAGCCCCGTTGCACTGATACTCGCACAGGTCCGGCCGGTTGGACAGCGTAACTTTAGCCAGTTCCCGGCCGTATCCGGCCTTTTCAAACGCTGTCTCCATCTCTATCGTAATCAGTTCCAGTAATGTCTTCACTTTATTTTCACACTCCTTAATCCATATGAATGTTATTCTACCATGTCTGCGGGGCAACGGCAAGTTCTGGTTGAAATTTGAATTTATCTGGGACATGGGACTGGAGAAGGTACGAAAATACTTGGATA
>USFD01000099.1 GCA_900553885.1 uncultured Ruminococcus sp. | reverse complement strand
TCTTATTCTTTGCAAAAAAAGTGCTGCCGCACTAATTATTTAGTGCGACAGCCCCCTCTTTTTATTTTATCACAGGGCGAAGCCCGTGAGCGGGATGGAGCGGTTTTTTATTACACACTTTATTTTGCAGATGAAGAAACGCTGACAATCAGTCCGGGACAATATTTTAAGATTGGCGATATATATTATGAATTCAGCAATTATGATGAATTGTAGGATGCGTTTATAGGATTCAATAGTATACATTAAGATAGGTCAAATACGGGGAAAATAAATACACCGGCAAGAGCAGCAGGGACAGCGGATATTCTTAATATTCTTTTAAATTCTCCTCGCAATTCTGCGCAGACCTGAAATATATGGTATTCTTTTATGGAAAGAAACAGATATAAAGGAGCAGACAGGATGACAGGAGACATTTTAAGATTTTTTGCGGTTTTAATATTAGGAATGCATTTGTTCGATAAATACAGACAGGCTAGGAGGCAGGGAGAAAGTTTCAGCTTCGTCTAGGGAGGAAGGTCTGCATTAATTGCAGCGGCATTTGTTGCCTTGAATCTGCTGATCGGCTGAGAACAGGAAGCCGCGAAGCGGCTATTCGGTTACGGGCAGGCAGTGAAGGGGATTGCAGATATCCGCTTGAAAACGAAAAATTCATTTGAAAATAAAAGAGGAAAGATATTTCAGATCACAGAGATATCTTTCCTTTTTTGTCTTTAAAACAGCAAATTATTTTTAGTTTTGGCCTGCCGGATCGGGCTGATGAAGCTCTGGCCGCAGTTTCCTCAGTATCACTGCTGACAGCAGCGCTGCCAGAACCGAGGTGCCTGCCATATTAAGCCACAGGCCTGTAAGACCCAGCGGCCAGAAGATACCGATCAGGATCACCGGAAAGATCAGGGCGGTGGATACAGAGATCAGCGTGGCCGGGAGAGGCTTCTCTACAGCCAGCATGTAGCTCTGGGTGGCGAAGGAAAACCAGCGTGTCAAATATGTTATGGAAAACAACTCCAGTGCCGTAACGGCCAGAGCCAGAAGCTCCGGATCAGGCGCCGGAACAAACAGCCGGGTAATCTGTTCCGGCGCAATGAAGAGTACCAGGGCTGACAGAACAGAGATAAAAGCACTTGCCAGGAAACAGCAGCGTTCAATGGCCCGCACACGGGAAAATTTCCGGGCGCCCCAGTTATAGCCCACAGCCGGCTGAAGAGAGTCGCACATACCATAGAGGAGTGGCTGGATGAATCCGTCTGCAAACATCAGGATTCCATATACGGAGACTGCCATAGTGCCGCCCAGCCGTACCAGAATGGCGTTCATCAGTATAGAAGTAATCCTTCCTGCGATATTGTTAAGAAAATTAGGGCTGCCGCAGGCAAGTATCTGCCGGAACATCTGCAGGTGAAAACGGGGCCGGCAGAAGCGCAGCAGCGCTTTTCCGCGGAAAAACGGGATAAGAGCAATCAGCGCGCAGAGAAACATGCCAGTACATCCTGCAAGTGCCGCTGCCCACACGCCCCAGCCAAATGCGTCCAGAAACAGAATTTCCAGCAGCCCGCACAGAAGGGACATAAGAATATTGAGGAACATGCTGCCCCTGATATAGCCGCAGATCCGCAGATAGTTGTCCAAAGCAAAGATTATGGTAGTGCCGGGAGAGCAGACCGCATAGACCCGCAGATACTGAACAGCCTGATCGGCAAATGTGCCCTCCGCGCCCATAAGCCGGATCAGAAGAGGAGCTGCCAGATACATGGCTGCTCCGATCAGGATGCCGGTCAGCACAATGAGCAGGCAGGCGCAGGTGAAAATATTGTCGGCCCGTTCCTTTTTCTTCTGCCCCAGGCTGATGGCAATGGGGACAGAAGAACCTACTCCGATCAGATCTGCCAGTGAGAAATTGATGATAACAAAAGGCATGGCAAGGTTAATGGCGGCAAAAGCAGTCGGGCCGATAAACTGGCCCACAAAGATACCGTCCAGTGTCTGGTAAAGGGAAGACGCCAGCATACTGACGGCTCCCGGAACAGATGCGGTAAAGAAAAGTCTTACCGGATGAGTCTGGGTAAACAGCTTTGTTGAATCCATAGAGTACCTCTTATGTTATGAATGATAAAGTTCTTCCTGAAGACAGGCGGCATATTTTCCGGTTAATCCAAGAAGAGCGCTCTGCTCTTCTTCCGTCAGTTTCTGCAGCGCTCTGTTTTCTGCCAGAATCAGGGGAGAGATTATTTCTTCCATAAGTTCCTGTCCCTGCTCTGTCAGAAGGATCACTTTTGTTTTCTGGCTGCCGTCGGCAGGAGTCAGGATCAGGTATCCCTGCCGTTCCATTTTTTTCAGCAGTGAATTAATGGTCTGGGGCGGATAGTGCCAGGCAGCGCAGAGTGCACTCTGAGTCAGAGGTTCCCGGCTCTCATACAGGGAATAAAAAAGCCACAGGGCCGAGTCGGACAGGTTATATTTTTTTGCGTAAATATGATAGATTTCATCAATTTCTTTATAAAGCTGATTGAAACGCTCCATAGCCGCAGACAGGTGTTCTCTCATAGTATTATTCTCCTTTCATCCGAAATCGGATCATATGCATTTTAATCCGATTTCGGATGAATGTCAATGTGTGAAGAACAAAAAGTCTGCAGCGGGTTAAATTGCCGGGGCGCTGTTTAAAAAGTTTCTGTATAAAATTTCGTCAATATACATATTCTGATTCTGTCGTATACCATTCAATATATATTCAGCGGGGTGCATGCAGTATGGGGACAGAAATCAGTGCAAATACAAAAAGAGCCGGGCGGATTGCTTCGGATATCCTTTACGATATTGGCGGCAGTATTCTGTACGCCGCCGGCATCTGGACTTTTGCAAAAAATGCGGATTTCGCTCCGGGAGGAATCTCCGGTCTGTCTCTGATCTTGAATCATCTCTGGGGCTTTCCTCTGGGACTTACGACTCTTCTTCTGAATGTCCCTCTTGCAGTGATCAGCTATAAAGTAATCGGGAAGGAATTTCTGCTGAAAACAGCGGTCAGTATGATTATTTCCACAATATTTCTGGATGTCATATTCCCCATGTTTCCCATATACCGGGGCCACCGGATTCTGGCGGCCATGTATTCCGGTGTATGTCTGGGTGCGGGAATGGCATTTTTTTATATGCACGGTTCTTCCTCCGGAGGAATCGATTTTATCGCAATGGTAGTGAAAAAGAAGAAACCCTACTTTTCGCTGGGTGTGATTACCATGATTATGGACATTGTGATTATTGCGCTTGGATGGCCGGCATTCGGGGACGTGGATTCGGTACTTTACGGAGTAGCATCCACAGCAGTCTCTACCATTGTTGTGGATAAGATTCTGTACGGGATCGCGGCAGGAACCCTGGCGATTGTTATAACAGCCAGAGGCAGACTGGCAGCGCGTCAGATCAGCGAAGTGACGGAGCGGGGAGTTACGATTGTGGGAGGAACCGGGAGCTATACAGGCGAGAGCAGGGATGTACTCCTGTGCGCCTGTTCCAAATCGGAGGCCTACCGGGTGAAAAATGCAGTGCTGGAAGTGGATGAAAGCGCGTTTCTTATGTTTACGGAGACCAGCGAGGTGTTCGGGGAAGGATTTATGGGGAAAAAGGGATAAAAACGGCTGGCCGGCCGGGGCTTCCTGTCTGATATTCCTAAGATAAATGCTGAAGTATGATTTTATAGAAAAATATAAAATTTGTTAGATTGAAGGGAAAACAGCAGAAATGTTACAATTTATTATAAAGTGGTATAAATTTTTTTAAAAATGTACCAGATAAAATACGTTTCATTTATTTCGATGATAAATGGGAGGACAAGGAGGAAAGAGAAAAGTATGGTGCGGAAGAAGATCACGAGTGTATTGATGGCAGCTGCAATGGTACTGAGCACCCAGGGACTGCCGGTGCAGGCAGCACCGGCTGAGAAGGATGATCCGTCTGCCGGGCAGGAGGGAGTCAGTGAAGAACTGATTGCCCAGGTAAGCGATTATACCGGAACGGCAACAAAAGTGTATGCGGATACATATGCAGAGCCGGGAAGAAACAGGAACTGGCGGGAAGGTATGGTGTCAGGCAATGGGGAAAATGGTGTTGTTACATCAGGTGCACCGTACAGCGACACACTGATTTATCAGAATATCAATCTGATCATGCCGTCCGATCATCCGAGAGAGCCTCTGGATGTGATCCCGGGAGAGCTGGAACCTACGAGAGAGGCTGTGTTTAACAATGATGACAGCTGGAACTTCAATGGCAGAGGCAGATATTATAATTACTGTTATCATCCGGCACATCAGCTGCGTCTGACTATGGATGCGAAGGACTACAGTGATTATCAGAGATGGACAGACTACGAGACCGCAGAAGTCGGCGTAGAGTATACAGATGAGGATGGACAGTGGGAGCGGCAGCGTGACAGAAGATTATCAGGCTGCAGAGACAGGGGACAGGGATAATCTTATCATTCCCTGCGCGGCCACGGCAGCTGCGCTTGTAATAACAGCAGTAACATTCTCCATGAGAAGAAAAAGAAACTGAAAAATGAGTCAGTTCTGAACGGGATGGACAGAGCGGACCGCAGAAAGCAGAAGCATCAGGAAAAGGCGCTTCTGCTTTCTGTCTTTGGAACTGCCGATATCCGGTGATCTATATCCGGGGTTGAAAAATACTGTCTCATGCCGTAAAATAAAATGCAATGGACTGCAGTCAGGCATACCGAACAGCCGGTATGCGTCAGATAGAACGGAGGCCGGATAAACTGATGGAAATGATACATTCCGAAAATCTCATATATGAATATGACAAACGTGACGAGGAAGGCAACATCATAGGGACGAACCGTGCCATTGACGGCGTGGATATTGATGTGCCCCAGGGTTCTTTTGTAGCCATACTGGGACACAACGGTTCCGGAAAGTCTACCCTGGCGAAACATATGAATGCGATTCTGGTTCCCACAGGCGGAACCATGTGGGTAGATGGCAGAGACACAAAAGATCCGGCTGAACTGTGGAATGTAAGACAGACCGCCGGCATGGTCTTCCAGAATCCGGACAATCAGATTATCGGAACCGTAGTGGAAGAGGACGTGGGATTCGGTCCGGAGAATCTGGGCGTGCCCACGGATGAGATCTGGAAGCGGGTGGAAGACAGCCTGCGTGCGGTAGGAATGCTGGAGTACCGGACCCATTCTCCGAACAAACTGTCCGGAGGGCAGAAGCAGAGAGTCGCCATAGCCGGCGTTATTGCCATGGAGCCGAAGTGCATTGTTCTGGACGAGCCTACTGCAATGCTGGATCCGAATGGCCGCCGTGAGGTTATTGATGCGGTGGAAAAACTGCAGAAAGAAAAAGATGTTACGGTGATTCTCATTACGCATTATATGGAAGAAGTGATTGACGCGGATCAGGTGTTTGTTATGGACGATGGACATATCGTTATGCACGGTACACCCCGGGAAATCTTCAGCCGGGTGGACGAGCTGAAGCAGTACCGGATGGATGTGCCCCAGGTTACCATGCTGGCAGAGGAATTAAGACACCGGGGACTTGATCTGCCCCGGGGGATCCTGAGAAGGGAAGAATTGGTGGAAGCATTATGTCAATTAAGTTAGAACACGTGAATTATGTATACAGTCAGGGGACGGCTTATGAGAAGCACGCGCTCAGAGATATAAATCTTGAGATCCCGCAGGGACAGTTTGTGGGAATTATCGGACATACCGGTTCCGGAAAATCCACGTTGATTCAGCATCTGAACGGACTGATAAAGGCTACATCGGGAACCGTGTACTATGACGGGCGCAGTATATATGAAGAAGGCTATGATATGAGAAAGCTGAGAGGACAGGTGGGACTTGTCTTTCAGTATCCGGAGTACCAGCTGTTTGAGGTGGATGTTATTACCGATGTATGTTTCGGCCCGAAAAATCAGGGCCTGTCTCAGGAGGAATGCGAGCGGAATGCCCGCTGGGCTCTGGATCTGGTGGGATTCCCGGAGAAATATTATAAACAGTCTCCTTTTGAACTGTCCGGAGGCCAGAAGAGGCGTGTGGCTATAGCGGGAATTCTTGCCATGCATCCGAAGGTGCTGGTGCTGGATGAGCCTACGGCCGGCCTGGATCCGAAAGGCAGGGACGAGATACTCGATCAGGTGGAATATCTCCACAAAGAGACGGGAATGACAGTAATCCTGGTGTCACACAGTATGGAAGATATCGCCCGGTATGTGGAGCGGATTATCGTGATGAATCATGGAGAGATGATGCTGGACGGGACGCCACGGGAAGTTTTTTCCCACTATAAAGAACTGGAAAAAGTAGGGCTTGCGGCGCCCCAGGTAACCTATGTGATGCACGACCTGAAGGAGCGGGGATTTCCGGTATCTCCGGATGCGACTACGATTCAGGAGGCGGCAGATGAGATAATGAGGAGTTTACATGGTTAGAGATATTACAATCGGACAGTATTATCCGGCGGAAAGCCGGATTCACAGACTGGATCCCAGGGTGAAGATTGTCTGCACTCTGTTTTTTCTGATATCGTTATTTATACAGAACAGTCTTCTGGGCTATGTTGTTGCCACCCTTTTTCTGGGGACGGTTATTCACCTGTCTAAGGTGCCGCTGAAGTATATTGTCAAGGGCCTGAAGCCAGTTGTGATTCTTCTGCTTTTTACGGTGGTTATGAATCTTTTCCTTACAAGAGGAGGGGACACGCTGGTTCATTTCTGGATATTTACAATCACGGAGAGCGGGCTGAGAACATCGGTTTTCATGGCAGTGAGGCTGATGTATCTGGTTGCGGGATCTTCTATTATGACATTTACCACAACCCCAAACAGTCTGACAGACGGAATTGAGAAGCTGCTGCATCCGCTGAACAAGGTTCATGTTCCGGTTCACGAGGTAGCCATGATGATGTCCATCGCTCTGCGGTTTATTCCGATCCTTCTGGAGGAGACGGACAAGATTATGAAGGCTCAGATGGCCAGAGGAGCGGATTTTGAATCGGGGAATCTGATTCAGCGGGCCAAGTCCATGATCCCGATTCTGGTGCCGCTGTTTGTATCTGCGTTCCGCCGGGCAAACGACCTGGCCATGGCAATGGAGGCCCGCTGCTATCACGGCGGTGAGGGGCGGACCAAGATGAAGCCGCTGAAATATCACGGCAGAGACTGTGCGGCTTATCTGGCGACGATCCTTTATGTGGTAATTATTTTTGTTGTGGGAAGATTTGTCCCGTTTAAACTTTGGATTTTCTGATGCGCTGATACAGAGATGTATTTGTGGAGAGGGAAAGCAGGATGACTATGAAAAGAATCAGACTGACAGTTGCCTATGACGGCACAGACTACTGCGGATGGCAGGTGCAGCCCAACGGCATAACTGTGGAAGGAATATTAAACCGGGCTCTGTCGGAGCTGACAGGAGAAGAAATCAGAGTGACCGGCGCCAGCCGGACAGATGCAGGTGTGCACGCGGAAGGCAATGTGGCGGTGTTTGATACCGGAACGGGCATTCCGCCGGAGCGGATCGCATATGCTGTAAACCGTCTCCTTCCGGAGGACGTTGTGGTTGTAAAGTCGGAGGAAGTGCCGGGGGACTGGCATCCCCGCTACCAGGATTCGGTAAAGACATATGAGTACCGGATTCTTAACCGCGAGATGCCGGATCCGGTGTGCAGATTTACCACATTTCATGTGTCATATCCTTTGAATCTGGATACAATGAGAGAGGCAGCAGGCTATCTGCGGGGAGAACATGATTTTAAGAGCTTCTGCAGTGTCCATACAGATGTGAAAAGCACGGTGCGGACGATCTATGATCTTACGGTTGAAAAAGACGGAGATATTATTACACTCCGGATCAGTGGGAACGGATTCCTCTACAACATGGTCCGCATTATTGCGGGAACGCTGATCAATGTGGGGAGAGGAGCCTGGCCGCCGGAGAAAATAAAGGAAATTCTGCAGGCGGGCGACCGGCAGAAAGCAGCGGCGACGGCGCCGGCAAAAGGTCTTGTATTAAAAAATATCCGGTATGGGAAGTAGACGAAACTTATCCCATACCGGATTTTTTTCCGGGACAGGTTTGCCCTTCTCCTGTCTGCTGTCCGCTTATAATATTATCCGTTCAAAATTAAAGTTGAATGCAGTCTGCAGACAGGAAGGATCTGATACGGAAACAAGAAAAACAGACTTGACAAACTCCAGGGGATAGTCTAATATCTCTCTGTAAGAGCAGAAAATAAAACAAAAGCTGTGAAGGGAAGAAGTAGCAGAACACCGGGGAAAACAGAAAGCTGCCGGATGATGAGAGGCGCATGATACGGTCTTTGTGAATACATCCCGGAGCTTCACACTGAAAACCAGTTCAACGGGCTGGCCGGTAGGATGTGACGTGAGTGCACGTTACAGCACAGAGTGCTTATCCAGGCACTTGCAGAGCCGGACAGTGCGAACTGCCCGGGAAAAAAGGTGGTACCACGGTTATAACCGTCCTTATTGTCAGACAGTAAGGACGGTTTTTTTATTTTAACAGACGAATCGCGCGAAAGGGGACAGTCCCCTTTGGGCGAAGTTGTCTGACAATTAGGAGAGCAAAATACAGGAGAACAAGAAAAGGAGAGAAAGAAGATGGGAATTTACGAAGAACTTCAGGCGAGGGGACTGATCGCCCAGGTGACGGACGAGGAGGAGATCCGGGACCTTGTAAACAATGGAAAGGCTGTTTTTTATATCGGGTTTGACCCTACGGCAGACAGCCTTCATGTGGGGCATTTTATGGCGCTGTGTCTGATGAAGCGTCTGCAGGAAGCGGGCAATAAACCGATTGCTCTGATTGGCGGAGGCACAGGATATATCGGAGATCCTTCCGGAAGGACAGACATGCGCAGCATGATGACGCCGGAGCAGATTCAGCACAACTGCGACTGCTTCAAAAAACAGATGAGCAGGTTTATCGATTTTTCTGAGGGCAAAGCGCTGATGGTAAACAATGCGGACTGGCTGCTGGATCTGAATTATATTGAACTGCTCAGAGAAGTAGGCCCGCATTTCTCTGTTAACAGAATGCTTACGGCTGAGTGCTACAAGCAGAGAATGGAAAGGGGATTAAGTTTCCTTGAATTCAACTACATGATTATGCAGGCGTATGATTTCTACGCACTGTTCCAGAAATACGGCTGCAATCTGCAGTTCGGCGGAGACGATCAGTGGAGCAATATGCTTGCCGGAACAGAACTGATCCGCAGAAAACTGGGCAAGGATGCAGGTGCCATGACAATTACACTGCTTCTCAATTCGGAAGGAAAGAAGATGGGAAAAACCCAGTCCGGCGCCGTATGGCTTGATCCGGAGAAGACTTCTCCTTTCGATTTCTACCAGTACTGGAGAAATGTGGCTGACGCTGACGTGCTCAAATGCATCCGCATGCTTACCTTCCTTCCGCTTGAAGAGATCGACAAGATGGACTCCTGGGAGGGAGCGCAGCTTAATACGGCAAAAGAGATCCTGGCATTTGAGCTGACCAAGCTGGTGCATGGCGAGGAAGAGGCAAAGAAGGCGCAGGAAAGCGCCCGTGCTCTGTTCAGCCAGGGAAATGCGGCGCAGATGCCTACGGCAGAGCTGACAGAGGAAGATTTCAAAGATGGAAGCATTGACATTTTATCTATGCTTTCCAGGAGCGGTCTGGTGCCGTCAAGATCAGAGGCAAGACGTGCTGTACAGCAGGGCGGCGTTACTGTAGACGGTGAGAAGGTAACCGATATCGGAACATCCTACACAAAGGACGCCCTGGCAGGAGACGGAGTTATTCTTAAAAAAGGAAAGAAAAACTTCCGCAGAATTGTAGTAAAATAAATCCATTTTCAGCGCCGGCATACCAGGGGCACACACCCCGGATGCCGGCGCTGAAGTAAAAGGCACAGAGATGAAATACACGGACAGGAGGAGATATTATGGCATTTCATGAAATCAAAGCAGAGGAGCTTCAGTTCAATCCCTTTACTAAGATCGGGAAAGAGTGGATGCTGGTTACAGCCGGAAACGAGGAAAAACACAATACCATGACCGCAAGCTGGGGCGCTATGGGCGTTATGTGGGGCAAAAATGTAGTAAGCGTATACCTTCGGCCCCAGAGATATACAAAAGAGTTTGTGGATGCCAGTGAACTGTTTACCCTTTCCTTTTATTCCGAGGAGCACCGCAGTGCGCTGAATATCTGCGGTACAAAATCAGGAAGGGACTGCGACAAGGAAAAAGAAGCCGGACTGACTCCGTACTATACAGACGGAACAACAGCATTTGAAGAGGCGGATATGATCTTTGTCTGCAGAAAAATGTACGCCCAGCCAATGGGACCGGAGTATTTTACCGAGGACTGGATTGACGGGAAATGGTATCCGGATAAGGATTATCATGTCATGTATATGGCATCGATTGAGAAAGTTCTGGTAAAAGACCAGTCCGGAAAATAAGAGATGACAGGAGAAATCCTGCCCGGGATTTCCGGGAACAGGAAAAGAGAAAGGAAGGGGATGTCGGTTAATACCGATTTTTAACCCTTGATATGAGAGGGAGAGGCAA
>USFD01000098.1 GCA_900553885.1 uncultured Ruminococcus sp. | reverse complement strand
ATCCGTCTTACAAAAACTTCTTTGTTTCTTCCGGTTTGTGTCTGCTATCCGGAAAGTCCCTTCGACAAATCCGAATCTATATTATCAGCATTGCATCCCCGAAGCTGAAAAATCTGTACCGTTCTCTGACAGCTTCCTCATAAGCCGCCAGCACATGTTCCCTTCCTGCCAGCGCAGACACAAGCATGATCAGCGTCGATTCCGGCAGGTGGAAATTTGTAATCAGTCCATCCAGCACCTTGAATGTGTATCCCGGATAGATGAATATTTCCGTCCAGCCGCTGCACGCTTTCAGATGTCCGTCTTCGTCAGCTGCAGACTCAATGGTCCGGCAGCTGGTCGTACCCACACAGATGACACGGCCGCCTCTGGCTTTCGCAGCGTTAATTTTCTCTGCCGCTTCTTCACTGATCATGTAAAACTCCGAGTGCATGTGGTGATTTTCCACCTCATCCACTTTCACCGGGCGGAATGTGCCCAGCCCTACATGAAGCGTAACTCTGGCAATATCCACACCTTTTCTGCCGATCTCCTCCAGAAGTTCCGGAGTAAAATGCAGTCCGGCTGTAGGAGCCGCCGCCGAGCCTTCATGAGCAGCATATACTGTATTATACCGGTCCTTATCTTTCAGCTGATGAGTAATATACGGCGGAAGCGGCATCTGGCCGAGCCGGTCCAGAATTTCTTCAAAAATCCCGTCATACTCGAAGCGGATCAGACGGTTTCCCTCATCCACCACATCAATAACTTCGCCTTTCAGAAGCCCGTCGCCAAAACTGATTCTCGTCCCCGGTTTTGCCTTTCTTCCCGGCTTTACAAGAGTTTCCCATACATCATCCTGTCCCCGTTTCAGAAGCAGTACTTCGATCTTTGCGCCGGTTTCTTCCTTCGCGCCGATCAGGCGGGCCGGAATCACCTTTGTATCATTGATCACAAGGCAGTCTCCCGGATTCAGGTAATTTATAACTTCCCGAAATGTATGATGCTGCGTCTCACCAGTCTTTTTGTCAAGGACAAGGAGTCTGGAAGATGAACGGTCTTCCAGGGGATCCTGTGCAATCAGTTCCTGTGGAAGATCATAATAAAAATCCTGACGTTTCATATCTGTCAACCTCTGTCTTTTATATTCCTGTTGAATCTGTATCCTGGACAGCAGTCCTGCTTTCTCCGTCCTTTTCTGAAGTTCCTTCTGCCCCCGGCGTTTCCTGGGGATTCAAAAGGGACTGCTGCTCTGTCACCTGCTGCCCTTCGGTAAGATCCGGCGCTGCCGGAGTATAGGGCATTCCGGACGCAGGAGGTGTCCAGGGTCCGTTCCAGGATCCGCCCGGACCGCCCGGATTCTGATTCTGAGGCGCCGGACCTCCATACGTTGTATACTGCTGTCTTGTCTGCACCGGAATTACTTTCACACGTTTCGCATAGATAACCCGTGTATCGCACAGAATATCGTGCAGCGCACGTTTTTCACTGTCAATTCCGGCAATTATATAGCCGATATTCATAATTACACCGCTGAGAAACTTTCCGATTGTTTCCCGGTACACGACATCAAACAGCCTCAGCTTTTCTCCATCCCCTGTTTCCGAAGGCACAACCCTGAGATTAAACAGCCATTTTCCGGCGGTTGTTCCTGCACAATACGTACAGATAACATAGTAGGCGGCCCCCAGGAAATACAAAATAATATCTCTCCATGTGTAGGTAAAAAGGACTTCCGCATCCAGCGGATTCACTTCAAACAGTCCGAAAACCGCAAAACCTGCACGCAGTGCGAAACGCGCCGCCAGCGTCAGAAGGCCGACAACCAGACTGTCAATCAGAAAAGCCGCAAAACGCACCCAGAAGCCTGCATACACAACGGTCTTTTCAGCGCAACTGTTCTGCATAGTACATCAGCACCCCGCTTTCTGCCTCTTCTGCGGTTTCCTTCAGTATCTGAGCTTCTGATTTCGGAATCATGCTCTCTGCCTCAGAGAAAAGAGATGCAAGCAGACTCTCCTCCCGGGAAGGCTCATAAAATGTACTTACTCCCAGGGCGGACGCCATCTGCCCGCACATTTCTTCATAGGAGCTGATCTCATCAATAAGTCCCTTTTCCAGTGCCTGCTGTGCGGTATAAGTACGGCCGTCAGCCAGACCGAGCACTTCTGTCTCTGTCATATTTCTGCCTTCCGCAACCTTCTGCACAAACCGCTCATAACACTCATCCACCTGACTCTGATAGATTTCCATCTGGTCCGGAGTCATCTGGCTGCTGTCCTTATTTACACCGCTTGTAATACTGAAGTATTCAATTCCCAGCTTCTCATAAAGTCCTGACAGATCATATCCTGAAACAATTACTCCAATAGAACCTGTCGTCGTATTGCGGTTTGCATAGATCTCATCCGCGGCCACAGAAGCCATATAGCCTCCGGAAGCCGCATAATGTGCCATATAGCACCAGATCGGATTCCCTGTAATCTCTTTATACTCCATCAGCTTATCATAGAGTTCTTCCGATTCGTATACGGTTCCTCCCGGCGAATCCACATAGAGAAGAATTCCTTTATTGCTGCTGTCGCCCATCAGCTGATTGATGTACTCCATTGTCGTCGTATGCTGGTAGCCTTCCGCCGTATCAAATAATCCCGCCGCAGTCTGTTCCTGTATTGTTCCCGTCACGGAAACGATTGCAATATAGTCTTCTGCCGGAGCAGAAAACTCGACTCCACCGGTCAGTATTTCGGAAGATATGCCGCCGAAGATCCGGTCTATAAGGCTGTTTGTCAGCATACTGGCCGCACAGGTTATGATAAACATTATGGCCGCAACCACAATGCCGATAATCTGTTTCTTTTTCATCGTCTCTCCTTTTTGCCGCTGCCTGTTTGTATATCTCTAACTGCTTTCACAAACAGGACCGCTTATTTACGAAGTTCGATTCCCAGCGCTTCAAGTCCTTTCAGAATCCGGTCCATTGCCTCTGTTACCTCTGCATCAGACAGGGTCTTGTCTTTCGCACGGAATACGATTGAATAAGCAACCGACTTAAATCCTGCCTTAATCTGCTCGCCTTCATACAGGTCAAACAGATGATAGCTTTCCAGGTAAGCGCCGCCTTTCTTCTCAATAATCTCTTCGATCTGACCCACAAGGATTTCTTTCGGCACTACCATACTGATATCCCTTGTCACTGCAGGATATTTTGCAATTCCCGTATACTTTCTGTCAAATGTAGCATATTTCAGCACCTCGGGCATATCAATTACAGCGACGTACGCCCGTTCTCCAATGCCATAGGTATCCGCCACTTCCGGATGCACCTCGCCCAGGAAGCCGATTTTACTGCCTTTATATAAAATATCCGCCTGACGTCCCGGATGAAGATAAGGTCTTCCTGAATTCGGATCATAAATCTCCTTTTCCTTCATTCCGATCTTCTCAAAGAACTCCTCTACAACGCCTTTCATAGTAAAGAAGTCCCCGTCGCCGTACATTCCCAGGGTAAACTGCATCCGTTCCTCCGGGAGCTCTGTCAGCGGCAGCGCTTTCGGCAGATAAATATTGCCCAGCTCATAGAGACGTACATCTTTATTCCGTCTGTTATAGTTCGTAGCAAGAGAAGTGAGCATGCCGTTCAGGGAGATCGTACGCATAATGCTGTAATCTTCTCCGAGCGGATTCATAATCTGCACCGTTTTCCGAAGCGGTGAATCCTCAGGAATCAGCAGCTTGTCGAATACTTTCGGACTCTCAAAAGAGTAGGTCATTCCCTGGCTGAATCCGCAGAATTCCGCAATATCTCTTGCGACCTGCTCTATACGGAGCTTAAAAGAAAGCTTTCCTGTCGTTGCTTCGCCGTTCGGAAGGGTAGTCGGAATATTATCATATCCGTAGAACCGCGCCACTTCCTCGGCCAGATCCGCCAGACAGAGCAGATCCTGACGGAATGTAGGTGCAATAATTTCCTCCGAAGCCTCGTCATATTCCAGATCCAGCATTTTAAAGTACCCCAGCATCTCCTCTTTGGAAATCTGAGTGCCAAGCAGTGCATTGATCTTATCCGCGTCAAAAGGTACTCTGGCCGGTTCTTTTTTCCTGCCGTACACATCTACCATACCGCCTACGACTTCACCTGCGCCCATCTCTTCCACAAGCTGGCACGCCCGGTCAATCGCCGCCTGAGCGTTATTCGGGTCAAGTCCTTTTTCAAATTTTGCCGACGCCTCTGTACGAAGTCCCACACGCTTGCTGGATTTACGGATATTCACTCCGTCAAAGCAAGCCGCCTCAAAAAGCATTGTCTTCACATTATCTGTGATCATGGAATTTTCTCCGCCCATAATGCCGGCGATTCCGATTGCCTTTTCTCCGTCGCAGATCATGAGCACGTTTTCATCCATATCCCGCTCCTGTCCGTCCAGGGTAGTAAATTTTTCGCCGTTTTCAGCAGTCTTTACAATAATATGACGGTCCGCAATTGTATCCAGATCATAAGCGTGCATAGGCTGTCCATATTCTTCCATCACATAATTGGTAATATCTACCAGGTTATTAATCGGACGGATTCCCACAGATGCCAGTCTTCTCTGCATCCACTTCGGAGAAGGACCGATCTTTATATTCTTAACCACTCTTGCACAGTAACGGGGACAGAGATCTGTATTTTCAACTGTTACTTTGATATAGTCGTTTACATCCTCTGCATTTCCTGTCGGTGTCACCACCGGCGGATGAAATTCCTTGCGGAATGTAGCTGCTGCCTCTCTTGCAATCCCTACAACGCTGAAGCAGTCCACTCTGTTTGATGTAATCTCATATTCGAAGATGGCGTCATTTAATCCCAGAGCCTCCACAGCGCTTGCGCCTACCTGCGCGTCTTCCGGGAAAATATAAATTCCGTACTCCGGAGCCTCCGGGTACATCTCTTTTGTAGAGCCAAGTTCTTCGATCGAACACATCATACCGCAGCTTTCAACCCCGCGCAGTTTGCCCTTTTTAATCTTAATTCCGCCTGCTACCTTCTGTCCGGGTTCGTGGCCGCCTGCCACGCGTCCTCCATCCAGAACAACCGGCACTTTATCTCCCTCTTTGACATTCGGAGCCCCGGTTACAATCTGAATTACCTGATCCCCGATATTTACCTGACAGATAATCAGTTTGTCTGCATCCGGATGTTTCTCGATTTTCTCAATCTGTCCGATCACAATCTTGTCCAGATCAGCGTCCATCTCCTCATAGCCTTCCACCTTTGTTCCGGAAAGTGTCATCGCATCTGTATATTCCTGTGCCGTCACATCAAGATCCGGAACATATGCTTTAATCCATGATAACGAAGTATTCATAACAAAAAATCCTTTCTGTAAAATTAAATCTGTTTCATCTGGAATCGCGCCGCAATTCTCTTCCTAGAATTGTTTCAGGAAGCGGATGTCGTTTTCGTAGAGAAGACGCATGTCGTCAATTTCGTATTTCAGAAGCGCGATACGCTCAAGTCCCACGCCAAATGCAAATCCGCTGTATTCTTTTGGATCAATGCCGCACATTTCCAGTACATGAGGATGTACCATGCCGCAGCCGAGAATCTCGATCCAGCCGGAACCTTTGCAGAAACGGCAGCCTTTTCCTCCGCACTTGAAGCAGCTTACATCCACCTCAGCGCTGGGCTCTGTAAACGGGAAATGATGTGGTCTGAATTTTGTCTTTGTTTCCGGTCCGAACATCTCTTTTGCAAATACCTCCAGAGTTCCTTTCAGATCAGAAAATGAAATATTTTTATCAATTACAAGGCCTTCGATCTGATGGAAGGAAGGAGAATGAGTAGCGTCCACTTCATCAGAACGGAAGACACGTCCCGGTGAAATAATCCGGATCGGAAGTTTCCCCTGTTCCATAACACGAGCCTGAACCGGCGAAGTCTGGGTACGAAGCACGATATCTTTATTAATATAAAATGTATCCTGCTCATCTTTTGCCGGATGATCCGCCGGAATATTGAGCTTTTCGAAATTGTACTCGTCATACTCTACTTCCGGTCCTTCGACAACCTCATAGCCCATTCCGACAAAGATCCTCTCCACCTCTTCCCGGGCGATTGTATTCGGATGTCTGTGTCCCATCCGGTTCTTTCTGGAAGGAAGAGTAACATCAATCACTTCTTCCTTCATTTTCTTTTCCCGGATTGCTTTTTCCATTTTTGTTTTACTTTCCTCAAGCATTGCCTCGATAGCTGCTCTTGTCTCATTGACCATCTGCCCTACTTTCGGTCTGTCTTCCGGAGCTACGTCTTTCATCCCTTTAAGGACCGCCGTCAGCTCACCCTTTTTGCCGAGGAACTTTACCCGCACATCATTAAGCTTTTCCGGAATATCCGCTGCCTGAATCTGCGCGGTTGCCTCTGCTTTGATCTGTTCCAGTTTTTCTTTCATCTTTCTGCTGCTCCTTTCTTCTTTCAGGTACACTCTAAGACAGAACTTTTTCTGTAAAACATAAAGAACCTGCCGCCGGCAGCTTCTCTGTATGTCATGGCATCAAAAAAACCCCGTCCCTAAAAAGGGACGAGGCCTGATAACCCGCGGTACCACCCTGATTCCTGCGGTCTGACCGCAGACACTCAAACTTGTGTAACGTACAACCTACGGCGCCTTCTACTTCCACAAAATGTTTCAAAAGCACAGCTCGCGTGGGAAATTCAACTGCCGCCTGAACTGAAGAAGACTTTCAGCCGGTGATCTTCTCTCTCTGGCAGGAAACGGCACTCTACTTTGCACGGTCATAGCCTTTTTATGCTGCTGATATATAGTCAAATTCCTTTATACATTCTATCACAGCTTTCCCGTTTGTCAAGATTTTTCCTCCGGCTTTTCTTCCTTGTCTTCCGCCTCCGTTTTCTCCCTGGGGCTTACATAAAACCTTTCAAGAAGCGCATTTACTTCCCCGCCCAGAAGAATAATGTACATGCACACATAAAGCCAGAGCAGAATCAGAATAATTGTTGTCAGACTCCCGTACATATTGGTAAACCCGGTGAAAATATCCAGATAAACTGAAAATATAAAAGAAATAAGCAACCATCCGCAGGCGGTAAAAACTGCTCCGGGAAGCTGTCTGCGCAAAGTGGTTTTTGCCCTGTTTTTCCTGTTTGGGAGGAATTTATATACAAGATCCCAGAATATTGTCAGCACAACAAGCGTTACAAACGTTCTGATACGGATAATAAAATCTACCACCTTGCTCAGAAACGGCACATGTTCATAAAGCATTACACTGATACTGTTTCCGAACACCGACAGAATCAGGGAAAGCATAATAGCCAGAAGAAACAGCACCGTGTAAAAAGAAGCGCGGATTCTAAGGTAAAAATAATTTCGTGTTTCTGTTTTCGCATAAATACAGTTCAGCCCGGACGTTACAGAAAGCACGCCTTTTCCCGCCGACCAGAGAGCCACAAGAATTGTAACCGGGATAACCGTACCTGACTGTGTATATACCTGAATCACAATGGACCGGATCAGCGGAGCTACAGACTGAGGAAACACCTGCAGAACCGCCTCCATCACATCATTCATAGTAACCGGCGTAAACTGTACCATAGTAAGGAGAAGAAGAAAAATCGGAATCAGAGAAAGCACAAAAAAATACGCAGCCTGGGCAGCATACGCTCCGGTATGGTGCGAATTAACAGTAACAATAATTCTCAATATCTGTGTCCGGATCTTTTTCCCTCTTCCCATTCTGAAAACACTCCTGCATACTTATAATGACTGCGCCGCCCAGGACGGCGGAAGCTTTTTCTTCTGAGATAAATTCCTATGGAAAAAGCGGCCGTACAGGACGACCGCCTTTATCATTAGTATTTCCCCCAAAATGCCGGTCCTGTATTTTGACTCCTAGCCACAGCTAGGTGGGCAACCGCATCTGCTTTTTTGTCTTCCACTGCAAGTCGGAGGCCTGACATATTACAGAAATATAAGAATCCCTTTTAAAGTTTTGTAGGTTCAAAATTACAGGGTTGTCGCACATTTCAGGTTAACTCTCTTTACTTTTCTAGAAGTATTATACTCCATTTGTTCCTGTTTTACAACTGATAGTTTTTTCCGTTTTCGCAGAGACCTGTCATCCCTGTGCAATCTCTCTCGCCACACACACTCCGCTTGCTGAAGCATGGGAAAGAGAATGGGTGACTCCGCTTCCGTCTCCGATTACATAAAGCCCTTTATATTTTGTCTCGAGCCGGCTGTTCAGCTCTACTTCCATGTTGTAAAATTTCACCTCCACACCATAAAGAAGAGTGTCGTCATTTGCCGTACCCGGAGCAATTTTATCCAGGGCATATATCATCTCTATGATGCCGTCAAGAATCCGCTTCGGAAGCACAAGGCTCAGATCCCCGGGCTCCGCGGAAAGAGTCGGGACAACAAACCCGTCCTCAATCCTTTTATGCGTACTTCTTCTGCCCCGGATCAGATCACCGAACCGCTGGACAATTACGCCGCCTCCCAGCATATTGGACAGGCGGGCTATGCTTTCTCCATATCCGTTACTGTCTTTAAAGGGCTCGGAAAAATGTTTTGCCACCAGCAGAGCAAAATTCGTATTTTCTGTCTGTTTCTCCTCGTCCTCATAACTGTGTCCGTTTACAGTTACGATCCCGTTTGTATTTTCATTTACCACAATCCCGTTCGGGTTCATGCAGAATGTGCGGACCCGGTCCTCAAATTTTTCTGTCCGGTACACAATTTTACTCTCGTAAAGCTCATCTGTAAGATGAGAAAATATCACTGCAGGGAGTTCCACTCTTACTCCGATATCCACCCGGTTGGAGCGGGTGGGAATATCCATTTCACGGCAGATTTCCTCCATCCACTTACTTCCGCTTCTTCCCACGGAAACAATACATTCCCTGCATGTATCCCAGTTGTCTCCCTGCCATACCCGGTATCCTTCCCCGGTCTTTTCCAGCCGGTCCACACGGCAGTGGAACCGGAATTCCACCTTGTCCTTCAGCTTCTGATACAGATTTTTCAGAACAATATAGTTAATATCTGTTCCCAGATGACGTACGGAAGCATCCAGAAGCTTCAGTTTGTTCTGCATACAAAGTTTTTTAAACCGGGTTCCTGCTGTGGAATACATCTTTGTGTCCTGTCCTCCGTTCTCCACATTGATTTTATCCACATACTCCATCAATTCAACTGCTTTTTCCCGTCCGATATACTCGTACAAAGTTCCGCCGAAATCGTTTGTAATATTATATTTTCCGTCGGAAAAGGCTCCCGCGCCGCCGAACCCGCTCATAATTGCACAGGTTTTGCATTTGATGCAGCTTTTTACTTTCTTTCCGTCAATGGGACATTTCCGCTCTTCGAGAGGCGATCCTGCCTCCATTACCGCAACTTTCATTTCAGGCGCAAGCTTCGCCAGCTCATATGCCGCAAAAATCCCGCCCGGACCTGCACCTATTATAATTACATCATATTCCGCCATAATCTTCTTTCCTCTCCAAATAAAATCAATCTGCAGAACCAACACTCAGACTGCAGCACTGTATTTCAAACTACATCCTATATTATAGATAATTTTGCAGATCGAAACAAGGGGCGTTCCCTTGCCTCCAAATTGTAGTAATTTTCTGCACAATATGATATGATTACATGCAAAGGAGGCCTGTACTATGAAAATGAATGAACTTAAACTTGTATACTTCAGTCCTACGGGAACAACCCGGAAGACTGTTATGGAAACCGCCCGGCATATCGGGCTTAAATCTGTTTCTTTTGACTTTTCTGTCTATAAAACCAAGAAACCTGTTTTAAAATTTGCCGAAAATGATTTCGCTCTTTTTGCCGCCCCTGTTTATGGCGGACGTGTGCCTGCGCTTTTTACGGAGTATCTGCAGAATATTACCGGAAAAAACACGCCTGCCGCTCTTATTGTTACATACGGCTGCCGGGAATATGAAGATGCGCTTCTGGAACTGAAGACTGAAGTGGAATCTCATGGTTTCAAAGTAATCGGCGCTGCCGCATTTCCAACGGAGCATTCCATTGTACCGGCTATCGGTTCCCGCCGGCCAAATAAGGATGATCTGAAAACAATCGGAGAATTTGGCGTAGAATTAAACCGAAGAATTAGAAATGAGGAAAATTTTGACCACATCCAGGTAAAAGTCCCGGGCAATTCTCCATACCGCAAATATGCCACGGTACCGCTGACGCCGAAGACAGACTCCAGTCTGTGTACCGAATGCGGTTCCTGCGCCAAAGTCTGTCCGGCCGGAGCGATCTCACTGAAAGATCCCAAAAAGACGGATTCCAAAAAATGCATTTCCTGTATGAAATGTATCCGTATCTGCAGACAGCATGCCCGAAGCGTCAACTCTCTGAAACTGCGCATGACGGAAAATAAACTGAAAAAGATCTGTCACAGTGATAAGAAAGCGGAAATTTTTCTCTGATCCAAGCACAGAGATTTCCGGGTTTTAAAAATGCATATACGTTCAGAGGCCGCCTGCCGGGAAAAGTTTTCCGGCAGGCGGCCTCTTTTCTAAAGCTCTTATTCAGCCTTGTTTCTCTTTATTCGTCTACGCTGTAGTTCGGCGCTTCTTTTGTAATATGAATATCATGCGGATGACTCTCTTTCAGAGACGCGGCAGAAATCT
>USFD01000097.1 GCA_900553885.1 uncultured Ruminococcus sp. | reverse complement strand
CGTCCGATTCTATTCAGAACTTCTGAATATTTTCGGTATTTCTTAATCTAAGTTCATTTCGGCAAATCCAGATTCGTCTCTATTTGAAAAAATGCACCGGAGCGGGTATAATTTCTGTATTGAGATAAAGGAGAAAAAGACTATGGTTATAATTAATGAAGAGAAGTGTATCGGCTGCGGACTTTGTGCGAAGGACTGTCCGGCGGCTAAGATCAGGATTCACGAAGGCAAGGCGGCCTGGTCCGGGGAGTGTATTCAGTGCGGCCACTGTGTGGCGGTCTGTCCCAGGGCAGCGGTGAGTATTCCGGAGTATGATATGGATGACGTAGAAGAATATGATCCGGAGACATTTAAAGTGCAGCCGGAGAATTTCCTCCATGCGGTCAAGTTCAGGAGAAGTATCCGGAATTTTCAGGACAGAAAACTGGAGAGGGAATGTCTTGAGCGGATTCTGCAGGCCGGACGGTATACTCCTACTGCAAAAAATCAGCAGGCATGCCGTTTTATTGTTCTTCAGGAGGAACTGGAGGAATTTAAGGATCTGCTGTGGCAGCAGGTGCCGGAGCTGACGGATGAGATGAAAGAAAAGATGCCGCATTATGCCATGTTGTTTAAATTCTTATATCGCAGGAGAAAGAAAGATCCGAAAGATGATGGATTGTTCTTTAACACGCCGGCATGTATTCTGATTGCCGCGGACAATCCTCTGGACGGCGGTCTGGCGGCGGCAAATATAGAGAACATGGCAGTGGCAGAGGGCGCCGGTGTGCTTTACAGCGGTTATCTGACCCGGATTATAGAAGCCTGTCCCTCCCTGAAGGAATGGCTGGGGATTCCGGACACACCTCTGGTGTGCTGTATGCTGGCCGGGTATCCCGGGGTTACATATAAGAGAACAGCGCCCAGAAAAAAGGCAGATATTGTCTGGAGATAGAATGGAAAAATTTCAGATACGGAAACACAAAAATGCGGATCCGGCTTAAACCAGATCCGCATTTTTGTGTATGGTTTCACGGATAATATTTTCAACGTAATCACCAATGTGGCGTTTGGTATCTTTATCCAGCTGGTCCGGGTAGATCGGTTTTCCATACTCAATTACGACGTGGGTTTTCTTTATCCGCGGCATATGTTTTTCAAAGATTTCTGCCGTATTGTTCAGGGAAATGGGAACAATGGGACAGCCGGTCTTTGTGGAAATTTTAAAAGCACCGTCTTTAAACGGCAGCATGGTCAGTTCTTCGCCTTCATTGCGCGTACCTTCCGGGAACACACAGATGGAAATTCCGTTTTTAATATAGTCGATAGCCTGCAGAATGGTTTTTAACCCTTCTTTCGGATTTTTCCTGTCCAGGAACAGGCAGTATACACGTCTCATCCAGCTGGTCAGCGTAAGATAGCGCTCCATTTCTTTCTTCGCGATATAACCGGTCAGCCTTCTGCATCTGCTGTATGTCAGCAGAATGTCAAAATAGCTGCGGTGGTTCCCGATAAACAGAACTGGCTCATCCGGGATGTTTTCTTCTCCGATAACAGTTGCTTTGACTCCGGTTATTCTGAGAATAACTTTGAATCCCCACTGAACGATCCGCAGGGAGCTGATATCCCGCGCATAGGGGTTAAATTTTCCGATCATCCATTCCGCGATAAGGATGGGAATCGTAAGAATGAGATAGGCGATCAGAAATATTACGATACATATAAATCGAAACATATTATGAGTCCTCTTTTTCTGTGTAGTAAAACGAAGCACAGAGCAGGAAAACAGGCCGCGTTTTCCTGCTCTGATACAGCATAAAACCATTATACAGCGGCAAATTGGAAAAAACAAGACAGGGGTGGAAGATTGTGCCTTAATTTGATAAACATTTACATTTCTGTAACAGCCTTTTTACTTTAAAAAGAATAGCCGGGCTGCGGCGCGCATATGATATAGGGAAATATACCGGGTCCGGGTCTGGTTTCCGGGTCCGGGGAAATATAAAGCAGGCCGGATCTGAAAAACGGCCTGGGAACGGGGAGTTGGATCAGATCAGGAGAGCAAAGGCAGCAGTCCGGAAGAGACGTTCTGTCTGGTTTGCGCTGGCCGCGGCGGCAGCATTTTCTGTCTGCATACCGGGATGCGTAAGACGGACAGATACGGAAGAAAAAATCAGAGATCTGGAATTTACGGTACTGGATAAGGAAGAAGTGCCGCCCGGACTGAGCGGGGTGATTGAGGAGAAAAAGGAAAAAACGTTTCAGATTTCCTATGGGGATCAGGGGATCCTCTATATTGCAGAGGGGTACGGCGGCCAGCCCACGTCAGGCTACAGTGTGGCGGTAGATTCTCTGTATGAGACAGAGGATGCGGTCTGTATCCATACAAGTCTGATGGGACCGGAAAAGGGGGAAGAAACAGAAGAAACCGTTACATATCCATATGTAGTAGTGCAGCTGGAATATATCGGAAAGGATGTCATATTTAATTAGAAGGCTATAATTCGTTGAGGAGGAGAATCATGGAGCTGATCAGAAAACCGGTGCATTATACACAGGAGGGAAAGAGAATTTTCGACCAGTTTTATCTGGATGAGGATTACAATGTTCCGGAAGCAAAAGATGATGTGCAGAGAATTATACAGGGTACCGGGGAGGTGCGGACAGAGGATATCCGTCCGGTGGAAAATTATGTGAGAGTTACGGGAAAAGTGTATTTTCAGATCCTTTATATCACTGCGTCGGGGGATCCCAGACCGGCTGTGCTGGAGGGCAAGATACCTTTTGAAGAGATGGTTTACGCGGAAGGGACAGAAGGGGAGACTTACTATATTCAGAATGTGCGGACAGAGTTTACCGCAACGGTGGTTCACTCAAGAAAGCTGAGTCTCAGGGTAATGGTTGAGATGGAGGTTGGCCGGGAAAGCCTGAAGGATGAGGAAACGACGGTGGACATTGAAAGCGAGATTCCGGTGTACTGCAGAAAACAGAAAATCAATCTGCTTACACTGGCGGTTTCGCAAAAGGATACATACCGGATTAAAGAGGCGGTTACGCTTCCCGGGACGAAGGAAAGTATCGGTCAGATTCTGCTTACGGACATCAGCAGCAGAAAGCTGGATATACGACCGGCAGGGGATGAACTTCAGATCCGGGGTGAACTGCTTGTTTTCTGCATGTATCTGTCCGGGGAGGAGAAGACGGACTGGATTTCCCAGACCGTGCCTTATGAGGGGAGGATCCCCTGTGAGGGATCTGCTGATGGGATGTACTATCACATCCAGCATTCCCTTGAAGATACTCTGATTGACATTCGGATGGATGAGGACGGAGAAATGCGGATTCTGGGCATTGAGGCTTCCCTGGCGCTGCGCATCAATTTATACGGAGAAGAGGAGACGGAACTGCTCAGTGATCTTTATTCTCTGGAAAAGGAGTGTGTATTTGATACCCGGCAGGCGGAATATGAAGAACTGCTTATGCAGAATCAGTCAAAGTGCAAGATAACCGAACGCCTTTCCCTTCCTGAACTGAAGGATGATGTGCTGCAGATTATCCACAGCAACGGAAGCATTCAGGTGGAAAATACACAGAACACTTCAGAGGGAATCCGGGTGGAGGGAATTCTGCATATTACCTTCCTGTATATAAGGGCGGATGACACGGAACCTTTCGGAAGCTGGCAGGGAATGGTTCCATTTGGCTATCTCATAGAATGCCCGGAGATGCCGGAGGACGTAAGAAGCAGTATGGCATGCCATGTTGAACAGCTGCTCATAACACTGGCCGGAAGCGAAGAAGTGGAAGTCAAGGCGGTACTGGCCTTTGACGCATTTCTGCGAAAACCCGTATCCACAGCAGTAATCACTGACGTTGAACTAAGGCCGGCGGATCTGGAAAAACAGGAAAAAAGGCCGGGAATCGTGGGCCATATTGTTCAGAACGGGGAAGACTTATGGGGGCTGGCCAAAAAATACATGACTACCGTAGAAGGAATCATGGAAATAAATGGCCTGGAAAGCGAAAAAATCAAAACAGGGGATAAATTATTGATTTTTAAAGAGAATATGAGTATACTATAAGAATAATGTATACAAGATACACGAGGGAGTCCGTTCCCCTTTTCGGAAACAATTCTGACATTTCCGGAAAAAGGGGACGGACCCCTTTGGTGAGAATTGTCAGACTTCTTTGAAAAAAGAGGTCTGATCCTATATGGAGGAAACGGGATGAACCAGATGGATTTGAGGGCGCTGGCAAAGATTAATCTTGGACTGGATGTACTTGGGAAGCAGGAAAACGGCTATCACACAGTAAGGATGGTTATGCAGACCATTTATCTCTATGATGAAGTGAGACTGAACCGGAGAAAGGAGCCGGGAGTTGAGATCGTTACAAATCTTCCCTATCTGCCCACAGGCGAGGGAAATATTGCCTATAAGGCGGCCAGACTTCTTCAGGATGAATTTGACATAAAAGAAGGGGTCAGGATTTCACTGAAAAAACATATTCCGGTGGCGGCAGGCCTGGCAGGCGGCAGCTCCAACGCGGCGGCAGTGCTTTTCGGCATGAACCGCATGTTCGGACTGGGGCTGAGTATGGACGAGCTGATGGAACGGGGGGTAAAGCTGGGAGCAGACGTGCCTTACTGCATTATGCGGGGGACTGTTCTGGCAGAAGGCATCGGGGAGCGGCTGAGCGTTCTTCCTCCTATGCCGAAATGTACTGTCCTTATCGCCAAGCCCCCGGTCAGCGTATCTACCCGCACGGTGTATGAGGCTCTTGATTCCAGGGAAATTGCGGTTCATCCGGATATTGACGGCATAATCAGAGGGCTGGAAAAAGGAGATCTGAAAGCCGTGGCGGGCGCCATGGGAAATGTGCTGGAAGACGTGACAATTCCCATGCATCCGGTGATTGAAGAGATTAAAAATGAAATGAAAGCGGCAGGGGCTCTGGGTGCAATGATGAGCGGAAGCGGACCGACAGTATTCGGGCTGTTTGAGAGCCGGATTGACGCGAAGAATGCCCAGAGAAGAATCCGGGAGAAAGCACTGACAAAGCAGGTGTATGTCACGGGCATACACAGTGTTAGGAGGAATTGAAATGGGAACAGACTTTGAAGTGACGATGGATGAGTATCTTCCATTAAGAGATGTTGTGTTTAACACATTAAGAAGAGCCATACTGCGGGGGGAACTGAAACCCGGAGAGAGGCTGATGGAGATTCAGCTTGCAAATAAACTGGGGGTGAGCCGTACGCCCATCCGGGAAGCCATCCGCAAGCTGGAACTGGAGGGACTGGTTCTTATGATTCCCAGAAGGGGAGCGGAAGTGGCGGAAATCACGGAAAAAAATCTCAGAGACGTGCTGGAAGTACGCTGCGCCCTGGAGGAACTGGCCGTACAGCTGGCATGTGACCGCATGGATGAAGAAGGGCTTGTCAGACTCAAAGCGGCGGCAGAAAAATTCCGGGAAGTGCTGGACAGTGATGATATTACCCAGATCGCCCAGGCCGACGTACTTTTTCATGACGTCATATATACGGCGACGGACAATAAGCGTCTCATTCAGCTCCTGAATAATCTGCGGGAGCAGATGTACCGGTACCGGATCGAATATCTCAAAAAGAAAGAGTGCTATCCCCAGCTGATAGAAGAACATCAGGCTGTGATCGATGCGATTGCCGCGAAGGACAAGAAGAAGGCCACAGAAATTACCGGAAGGCATATCAATAATCAGGCAGATACAGTAGTGGGTACCCTGCGGCATAAAGAAGAAAAAGAATAAAACATCAGGACTTTCGGGGAACAATTCTGAAAATTTGGGCAGAAGGGGACGGACCCTTTATCAAAGGGGTCTGTCCCCTTTGAATAAAATTTCCATATTTGTCCATACTTTTTGTATATTCAGAACAAATATGGAGGTTTTACATAATGTGCAGAAGTTTTTCAGATAGATTTTTTGTTAAAAGGAATGCGGAGAAAATTATTTTTCTTTTGGCGGTGCTGACGGCGTCTCTGGTGACGCTGATGGGGCTCTGGCATGTGGAAGCTGCCGGGCGGATGGAGCTGCAGCAGCATCTGGCCGGCGAGGTCCTGCGTTTTCATGTGATTGCAAACAGCGACAGCAACGAGGATCAGGAACTGAAACTTCAGGTGCGGGATGCGGTACTGGATTATTTCGCAGATGAGATGCCGGAGAGCGGAGATGCTTCTCAGGCGGCCGCCTGGGCGCGGGAGCATACGGATGAAATTGAGGCGGTGGGCAGGTCGGTGCTGGCAGAGGCAGGATCAGATGAGACTGTCAATGCGGCTGTAACTACCTGTTTTTTCCCGGACAGAACGTACGGAGATCTTACGTTTCCGGCGGGGAATTATGAGGCGCTGCGTGTAGAGATCGGCGCAGCCAGGGGCCATAACTGGTGGTGTGTACTCTATCCGAATCTGTGCTTTCTGGATTCCACAAATGCGGTCATGCCGGATGAAGGCAAACAGAAGCTGAAAGATGTACTGACGGAAGAGGAATATTCCGGTATCACAGCAACATCCAGATTTAAAATAGGATGGTTTTTCTGGTAAAAAGCAGTATTTAGATAACAGGAGATAAAATGATAGAAAATGACTGAGTTTCTGATAAAACATTTTATAAAAGATTATAAGGAAGTGGAGAAGGTGTCCGTGCGGACGGCATATGGTGTGCTGGCCAGCATTGTGGGCATCTTCTGCAATGTTTTTTTATTCGCGGTAAAATTTGTGGTAGGATTTATTCTGCACAGTGTATCTGTTACGGCAGACGCCTTTAACAATCTTTCAGATGCAGGATCTTCCATTATCAGTTTTGTAGGAGTGAAGATGGCGGAGAAGCCGGCCGACCGGGATCATCCGTTCGGACACGGAAGAATCGAGTACATTGCGGCTCTTGTCGTATCCTTTCTTGTGCTGGAAGTGGGCTTCACTTTCCTGAAAGATTCCATTGGCAAGATCCGGACGCCGGAGGAGCTGAATTTCCAGACCGTTTCCGTGATAATCCTGATTCTTTCCATAGCAGTAAAGCTGTGGCTGGGGATGTTTAACAGGAAACTGGGCGAAAAGATCGATTCCAAAGTAATGATGGCAGTATTTACTGATTCCATGGGAGACGTCATCACAACGGGTGCTACGATTCTGTCTCTTATCTTTTTCCGTTTCACAGGAATCAATATTGACGGAATTGTAGGTGTCGGCGTGGCGCTGGTTGTTATGTGGGCAGGCGTTGGAATCGCAAAAGATACGTTGGAACCTCTGATCGGTGAAGCAATTGATCCGGAGATTTATAAGGAAATCAAAAATTTTGTGGAGAGCTATGACGGCATTGAAGGAACCCATGATCTGCTTGTACATAACTATGGACCGGGACGGAGTATGGCGTCCATTCATGCAGAGGTGCCGAATGATGTGGATATTGAACAGTCCCATGAGATCATTGACCGGATTGAACGGGAGGCGGCAAAAAAACTGGGAATCTTTCTGGTAATCCATATGGATCCGGTGGAAATGAAAGATCAGAGAGTCATCCGTATCCGTAACAATGCGGTACAGATTCTCAAAGAGCTGGATCCGGCGTGTTCGATCCATGATTTCCGTGTCGTACGCGGGGAAAAACAGATCAATCTCATTTTTGATATGGTGATCCCTATTGAATATGATGAAAAGATGCGGGAACAACTTCCGCGGCAGCTGACAGAGCGGCTGAAGGAGGCAGATCCCAGATATGAGTGCGTAATAACTGTAGAGTATGATTATGTTGCGAAAAATAAGGAGTGATACTGTTATGGCAGACATGAAAAAGAACAGATTTGAATTTGAGGCGCGAGTACGCTACAGCGAGATTGACCACAGAGGAACCATGACACTGCCGGCACTGATCAATTATTTTCAGGACTGCAGCACCTTTCATTCAGAAGCTGTGGGCCTGGGAATGAATCGCCTGAAACAGGACAAAAAGGCCTGGATTCTTTCCTACTGGCAGATCATAGTAAAGCGCTATCCGGGACTGTGCGAGAAAATAACGACAGGTACATTTGCCACAGAGTTTAAAGGCCTGTATGGGAACCGTAACTTCTATATGAAAGACGAAGCCGGAGAGCAGATCGCCTGCGCCAATTCCATCTGGGTATTTATGGATCTGGAAAAAGGCCGGCCGGCCCGGCCCGCTCCGGAATATATCGACGCATACGGGATAGAAGAACCTCTTGAGATGCCTTATGAAGGGCGGAAAATCGAGCTTCCGGCAGAAGCCCGGGAGCGGGAACCCTTTCCGGTGCGCAAGTACCATATTGATACCAATGAACATGTAAATAACTGTCAGTATGTGCAGATGGCGCTGGAAATGCTTCCGGGAGATATTCAGATCCGCCAGGCAAGAGTAGACTATAAAAAATCAGCAGTGCTTGGCGATATGATCCGTCCCCGCCTGTCCGAGGAAAAGGACAGGACAGTGGTGGAGCTCTGCGACGAAGACGGAAAACCATATGCGGTAGTGGAATTAAAATAGAATATTTCCAGAAAAGAAAAGGCGCAGAGCGGAATCCGGAATTCCGTTCTGCGCCTGATTTGGTTCATCACATTCCTTTCAGAACATTTTCCAGCACATCTTCTGCGAACACCCCGGCATGGGAAGCGTGATCCGACACGCCCGGAGCGGAACCGGATACCGCATAGCTTGTCCCTGCCAGTTCCAGCATCTCAATATCATTCTGCTGATCCCCAATGGAAATACATTCCTCTGCACGGATGTGAAAATAATCAAGAAATGTCTGCAGGGCAGTCCCTTTGTTCACATTCGGCGGAATAAAATCAATCCAGATATTTCCGGAAGTCACAGCCCGGATTTCCGGGGCAAACAGGTCTGTCAGATGCTTCAGGTATTCCAGGATAACCTGCTGGCTATCGATCAGATTGCACACGGCGATTTTGATGAAAGGGCCTTTCGCTTTTGAAATATCGTCTACAATCTCTGTTGTATTTCCCATAACGTTACAGATGTGGTTTACAAATGCCGGATTGCGTCCTTCGATTACGGAAGTGTCCTCCCTTGAAAGCAGAATATCAAAATTCGGCGTTTTTCTGATCTCAGTAATAATGCGCTGAATCAGATCTTCGCTGAGAAGAGAGCGGAAAATCACTTTTCCGTCATGGACACAGAGGGCGCCGTTTTCCGCTATATAAGAAATCTCATCCTTTATTTCATGAAAAAGACGCTGCTCATTGTCATACTGCCGACCGCTGGCCGCAATGAACCGGACGCCCTTTCCGGTCAGTCTGTGTACAAGATCAAGTACCCGGGGAGACAGACTCTGTTCGCCGCCGTGCAGAAGCGTGCCGTCCAGGTCGCTCGCTATCAGTTTTATCATAATGAAATATCCTCCGTTTAACAGATGCATTCTCCATAAGTAGTATATCGGAAAAGTATCGGCGCGTAAACTTTTTTCTGGCTGCGGCAAAGTTAAAAGAAGGTAAATGGCAGGTTAGAATAAAGGTGTATATTTATGTAACAAACAAGAAATAGTTGTAACTTCTTTGTAATAGTAATATAATATAGGCTGTGTGAAAAACAGATATTTCCATCTGAGTTCAGGCATAGAAATAAAACGAAGAGATTAAGAGGATAAAATTATGGGAAAATATTTTGGGACAGACGGTTTCCGCGGCGAGGCAAATGTAGTGCTTACTGTGGAGCATGCGTTTAAAGTGGGAAGATATCTTGGCTGGTATTTGGGACAGGAGCATAAGGCCAGAGTTGTGATCGGAAAAGATACAAGAAGAAGCAGCTATATGTTCGAGTATGCTCTTTCGGCAGGACTGACCGCGTCCGGAGCAGACGCATACCTTCTGCATGTAACTACAACACCCAGCGTTTCTTACGTGGTAAGGACAGAGAATTTTGACTGCGGAATCATGATTTCCGCCAGCCACAATCCATTTTATGACAATGGAATCAAAGTGATCAACAGCGCCGGACACAAGATGGAGGCGGAAGTTGAAGAGAAGATTGAAGCATATATTGACGGCAGGACAGAGGAACTGCCGCTGGCGGTAAAGGAAAATATCGGACGCACGATAGATTATTCGGCCGGCAGGAACAGATATATCGGTCATCTTATTGCACTGGCAACACGTTCATTCAAAGACATGAAAGTGGGACTGGACTGCGCAAACGGAAGCTCCTTCTCTATTGCCAAGAGTGTATTTGACGCCCTTGGCGCAAAAACATATGTGATTAACAATGAGCCGGACGGAACAAATATCAATACAGACTGCGGCTCTACTCATATTCATGTGCTCCAGGAGTTTGTAAAAGAAAACAAACTGGACGTGGGATTTGCATATGACGGGGACGCGGACCGGTGTATTGCCGTAGATGAAAACGGCAATGTGGTAGACGGCGACCGGATCCTGTATGTCTGCGGCAAATATCTGATGGAACAGGGCCGTCTCAAGGACAACACGATTGTGACCACGGTTATGTCCAATCTGGGTCTGTATAAAGCCTGCGATAAGATCGGCATGAAATACGAGCAGACGGCAGTGGGCGATAAATATGTTTATGAAAACATGATGAAGAACGGATTCGTACTGGGCGGCGAGCAGTCCGGCCATATTATCTTCAGCAAACATGCCAAAACAGGTGACGGAATCCTTACTTCCCTGATGCTGATGGAAGTCATTCTTGAGAAAAAACAGACACTGGGCAAACTTGCCGATGAAGTAAAGATCTATCCCCAGATTCTGAAAAATGTCCGCGTAAAGGATAAAAAGACCGCAAGAGAGAATCCGGCGGTTACAGCAGCGGTTCAGAAGGCTGCTGATGAACTGGGAAATGAGGGACGAATCCTCGTAAGAGAAAGCGGTACGGAGCCTGTGATCCGCGTTATGGTAGAGGCGGCTTCAGATGAGATCTGCGAGAAATACGTGGATGGGGTCATAGAAGTTATAAAAGCAGAGGGGCTGACGGAGTAATTCGGATTTGCTGAAGGGAACTTAGATTAAGAAATACCGGAAAATATTCGGAAATTCTGAATAGAATCGGACGGAGATATGGGATGTGGGATCCTTATTCCGTTCCGGAATCTGAGAAAAATA
>USFD01000096.1 GCA_900553885.1 uncultured Ruminococcus sp. | reverse complement strand
GCCAGGTCCACCACAAACAGGCCGATGCCAACGTCCACGCTGCTGTATTTTCTCAGGATGATCGCCAGGATATCCGTACCGCCGCCGGATGCATCCATATTAAACAACACCGCGGAAGCAACGGCAGGCAGAAGGATCGCAAAGATCAGCTCCAGCATAGGCTGATCCGTCATCGGCCCGCTCATCGGGAAAAAGCGTTCCATCAGCGACAGTCCCACCGATGACAGCACACTGACATACACCGTCTTAATACCGAATTTTCTTCCCAGAAACGCAAATCCCAGCAAGATCAGCACCATATTGATCACCAGGTTGCATCCACTGGTGCTGACTCCGAACGCACTGCCCAGAACGACCGCCAGACCGCTGACTCCTCCGAAAGAAAAATTGTTCGGAAACTTAAAGACATAGATTCCCAGGTTCAGCACACAGGTGGCAAGCGTCAGCACCGTATACTCTTTCAATATCTTTCCAATTTTCATTTGTCCCCCTCAGCTCTCCTCTTTTTCAGTTTTTGTTATAAACGATCGGCATTTTCCGGCTGAACATCACCGGCTCCAGCGCCACATCGTACAGAAAATGGGCTGCGTTGCTGGGCGACACCCACATACCGCACCGGCTGCCGTCCAAAGAAACGCCGTAACCTTTTCCACTGTCTTTTGCCTGAAGATTCACCACACGCACAAGTGTCCAGTTCAGATGTGAACGCGTGACGATCTGTCCGGTCTTGAGCAGGTCTCTGATCTTTTCCGCATACAGAATTGCCGCAAGTTTCGGGTGAAGCCGCTGCAGCAGCCCCTGCTGGTCTCCAAACGCGGGAATACAGATGCTTCCGAGCACTACCAGCCGTGTCTTTCCCAGCTGCTCCATCGCCGAGATGATCGTCGCGTTTGCGTCCGCCACCGGAGTTCCCGAAGATTTTCTGCTCGTGCTTCCACAGGTCAGCGCACTGATGATAATATCCGCCTCCAGCATCGCCTCGATTACTTTTTCTTTATTGTTCATCATCCCCTGCACCACCGTCAGGTTTTTTCTGGGCCATAAAATCCCTGCATCACAGATACAGGCAGTCACAAATGCGCCCTGGCTCAGAGCATAGCTGATCACCTTCTGTCCGATCTCCCCCTCTGCTCCATATACCGTAATTTTCATGGTCTTGTCACTCCGTCCTGTAGAATCAGGGCTGTTCTGTTTCCTTCGAGCCCTGTTTTTGGATTTCCCTTCGGTTTTGAAGGTGAAACTATTTCTGCAACAATTCTAACACAGATACTCAATAGTAACAATGAAATAAGACTAAAAATTCTGTAAAGTGGTTTTGGGGACGAAAGCGGACATGGGCAGGTGGTCTGCGTGTGCGGCGGGCGGATGTGACAGTTCGGGGGTGTGGTGCATATATTGAAAGGAAAGGTAGTACAGGGAGTTTTGTATGGCTTATAAAATTGTTGTTGATGCGGGGCATGGGGGCGCAGATCCGGGCGCGGTCTATGACGGGCGTCAGGAAAAAGATGATACCCTCTCACTTGCGCTGAAAGTGGGAGAGCTGTTAAGAGATTATGGAATTGACGTAGTTTTCACGAGAACCACCGATGTCTATCAGACACCGTTCGAGAAGGCTCAGATTGCCAACAACGCAGACGCTGATTTCTTTCTCTCCATCCACCGCAATTCCTCCGAAGATCCCAACCAGTACGAAGGAGTGGAAACACTGGTCTATGACCGTTCCGGAGTTAAGCTTGAGATGGCAGAAGCGATCAACCAGGCGTTGGAGGATCTTGGCTTCAAAAATCTTGGCGTCAAGGAACGTCCGGGTCTCGTAGTGCTCCGGCGCACCAAAATGCCGGCAGTTCTCATCGAAGCCGGCTTTCTGAACAACGACGGAGACAACGCGTTGTTCGATCAGACGGAGGATGAAATCGCACAGGGAATCGCAGATGCTGTGGCTTCCACGCTGGGAATCGCGGCAGTTCCTCCGGCTGTCAACGGAATGGCTCCGGGAAGTTCCGGTTTACCAGGTATGAGCACTCCTGTACCTGGATCTTCCGGTATGAACGGTTCTGTCCCGGGAGCTTCCGGTATGAATGACTCCGTTCCTGGATCTTCTGGTATGAACGTTTCCGCACCCGGATCTTCGATTTCCGGTCAGGATCAGACGGAATTTCCGGAAAACCTCTACCGGGTTCAGGTTGGACTTTACCGGATCCGCCAGAATGCCGACAACATGCTCTATGAACTTCAGGAAAAGGGCTACCCTGCTTTTATTCTGAACGAGGATGGGTTTTATAAAGTACAGGTGGGAGCTTACCGGCAGCTGGGAAATGCCATTAAAATGGAACGGAATCTGCGAAGAGCAGGATATTCTACCTTTATCACAACGTGAATGTGAACGAAAGCGGTCCGGGGCAGAAGGTTTGTGCATGCGACGACTGCGCAAGCCTTCTGTCCCGGACCGCTTTCTGGTAGTTGGGAGAATGGCGTTTTTCACCTATCTAAAATCTGAGAAGGTAATAAATAAGGATTCCGATTGTTGTTACCAGAAAAATGTGAAGTGGTAAACTAAAACTGGACACAGGGGTGCAAAAACTGGACACGATGATATAATCTATGTACAGAGAAATATCATCCATGAACAGGCAACAGCATCCCGTGGACAGGAGGTTTGTAAATGAAGTACACCAAGGAACAGCGTCTGGACATCGCCAAGCGCGTATATGATGGGGAATTGACTGTTGAAGAAGCTGCAGTCAAATACGACCTCAACCCATCCAGTGTGAAAGGTTATCTCCGACTTTATCGTGCCGAAACGGGGCTTCCGCCCAGAACGCGCACTAAGAAAGCTGGAAAAGTCACACAGTCTATTGAAACTCCGAAAGATTCCAGTCTCAAGGAATATGAATCCATGTCAAAAGAAGAACTCATTGATGCTCTCGTCATGGCACGGATCAACGAAGCCCGTTTAAAAAAAGGTTACTCAGTGAAAGGAAGTGGTGTGAAGAAGGAGTATCTTCCTATCGGCAACGAGAATATCAAGTGATATTGGAGTTGTCTGGCGATTTTCCTGTCAATCTTCTCTGTGAGAAGATGGGAATACAAAGAAGCAGCTTCTACAACTGGAAGCATACTCTCGCTCATCCGGCAAAGCGTACGAAAGCGTTACTCAACAACTTGTCGCTGTTCGAGGAATATCATCTTCGTTATCCTTCTCATGGATACAGATGGCTAAATGCCAAGATCCGTCTGGATACAGGCATTGTCATGTCAGATCCTTATGCGCACAAATGCTGCAAGATTCTCGGAGTAAAGAGCGAGGCGAAACACTACAAGTATAAGAAGCCCGGAAATCCGTTTAAGATATATCCGAACCTGCTCATGAGCGAAATGCAGATTGACAGACCCTTGCAATGTGTTGTCAGTGACATGACAGCTTTCTATGTGAAGGGTATTTACTATGAGCTTACCCTGTACATGGATCTTTGGAACAACGAGATTCTCGCTCACGCTCTTTCGTCCAGACGGGGCGACCGGATGACATATCTGAGTGGTCTGGATGATCTGATTGGCTTGAAGAAACAGTATCCACAGTATGAGATGATACTCCATAGCGATCAGGGAGCAGTCTATGCATCTAAGGCATTCAACGAACTATTGCCGATGTATAGCATCACTCGATCAATGTCAAGAGCTGGAACCCCAACGGACAATGCGGCAATGGAATCCATCAATGGGTGGATCAAGTCAGAAATCTTTATGGATTTTCATGTCACAGGAGAAAGCCCCGTTGAACAAGAGGTGGCAGCATATATTACATTTTTTAATACTGCACGGCCTGCATACTCCTTGAAGTACCTTACGCCGCAGCAGTATAAGGAGGCCTATGCTCCGAAAGATTTTAACACAGGTGCAAGCGTTGTGAGTTGATGCCTGGAGGCATACGTCTCTTCTTTGTTTGGTTCAGGTGCTCGAATATCAGGCGTTTCACGATTGTCAAGCTCGAAGCTGCGCAAGCAGGCTTTACAATCGTGAAACACTTGAATAATCCAGTCATCCAGACAAGAAAGTAGCAAATGAAGCACCGTATTGTACAGAAATCAGATTTATACTGAGGTAATATTTAAAATTTGTGTCCAGTTTTTGTTGACTAGTGCATCTATTGCTTTCTAGTGATAAGGTGTTTACAATACTCATAAAGGGCTCCTTTGTTGGTATTTATTTTGATTAGACACCTTAATTTTACCACAAATGGATGCTCTTTTTTCATTCACTTGATAGGTGAAAAGCAATATTCAGTTAAAATACAGTAACTATGTGGCTTTCAGCCACATTCGTGGCAAAGTCGTGAATAATTCAGGTTTATCTACACTACTCTCTTTCGAATATGAGACGGTATTATTAAGCAAAAATATGGCAATATCCATCATGATGTCACTTTTCCTTGCTATCTTTACGGTTTTGCATTAGAATGAAGCAGCACTTAAATTCATACTATCTAAAAAAGTAATCGTTCTCGTTTCTGAGTCGGTTACTTTTTTATAAGTAAGCAATGCTATATTGTTGCGTTATTTCATCTTTTACAATCATTACACATACCGCATTGAAAATTTTAAAGAAGTAGAGAAAGCCTGGATTACTAATTCTTCCAGGCTTTCTTTACTTCTTTTATGGAGTCGAAAATATAAGTTGGAGAGTACGTATGAATCATAGTATCTGTTTTTTTCGCTTCACCGGTTAGTACCAGGACTGTCTCTACCCCAGAAGCGTTCCCGCATGCAATGTCAGTGTAAAACCTGTCACCCACTATCACGGTTTCCTCTTTGGTAAACGGATTTTCCCGGAGCGCAATATCCACCATATCGGTAGAAGGTTTTCCGATATAATGTGGTACCTGGCCTGTGGCATTAGTGATCATCTGACATATGGATCCGCAGTCGGGTACATAGCCAAATGGGACCGGGCAGACCAGATCCGGGTTGGTGGCAAGGAAGGTGACAGGGCGGGTCTGCAGGATGCGGCAGGTGTCAGTCAGCTTCTTGTAGGTAAGTTCGCTGTCGTAGGCAACCAGCACAAAGGAAATATCCTGGGTGTCCGGATCCGTGGTGACGCGGATTCCATGTCCTTCAAGCTCTCGAATCAGTGATCGTGTTCCAAGTGTATAGATAGTCTTTCCAGCTGCGTGTTGCCGCAGCCAGCTGGCAGAAGCGGTGGAGGCAGTTACAAAATTCTGTGGAGCGGTTGAGACACCCATCTGACGGAATTTTTTGATGTAGTCCGCAATGCTTTTGGTGGAGTTATTGGTAATGAATACAAACTGCCCGCCGCGCTCTTTAATTTCCTGGAAGAATTCCGCCGCTCCGGGCAGCAGGACATCGCCCAAGGCCACGGTTCCGTCAATATCAAATAAGAAGAGTTTCTTTTCGGAAAGCATAAGCTACCTCCGGATCTGCTCCAGAAGCCAGGAAATGTCTTCTTGGATTCCGGATTCATCATCTGCCACATCCGGGCTGTATTCCAGAACCAGATCTGCGTTTGGAGTCAGTCTCTGATAATCAGACAGAAACAGGGGAAAATCCAGGGTCCCGTGGAAAATCCGCTGATGGCTGTCGTGAACACCGTCGTTGTTGTGAAGATGGTAAGCCACGATCTGATCCTTTAACGCTTCCATGGTCTGTGCCAGGTCCCAGCCGTTGGCGTAAGCATGGCCAATGTCGATCAGCACGGGATAATGCTCTTCCCTGCAGAGCTGGATAAACGCATCCTGGTCAAACAGCATGTTGCCGCGGTCCAGGACACCGGCATTCTCCACCACCACCGGGATCTGGTGCGGCTTGAACAGCTCCGCAATTTCCCTGTAGTTTTCTCTGGAAACACGGATCATCTCTTCCCGGCGTTCTTCCGTCACCGGGATGTTGTTGTGATGAAAGACCAGATACTGGCTTCGAAGGCGCACACAGTAAGGCAGGGTTTGGCGGATCAGGTTCATGGAGTGCGCATATTCCGGGGTGCCGGGGGCTGCGCTGTGCTCGGTTTCATAGTACGGGCCATGAAAACTAACTAGGATTCCTTCAAACTCCGGCAGGCAATGAAGAAGCTCTTCCTCATAGCAGTCTGCGTCAAACATAGGGAACAGCTCGACGCCAATCTGACCACGGAAGGCATGTAAATGCGGGATGACCCGGGCAAGCTGACCCGGTTTATACACATTGGTACTGACCAAAAGATTCATGATATTTACCTCCTGTTTTCTGGTTTTTATTCTGGGCATCCGGCATGGAAAAATCCAGGGCTGCGTTCAGACGGCGAATTTCTTCTGGATATCCAAGGGACTTCTCGCTCTGGGCATCAAACAGATGCAGTTTGCGGAAATCAATATTCATGAAAATGTTTTCGCCTGGGCGCGGGACCGAGTCATTGCAGATGGCAATCAACTCACTCTTTTCACCCTTGACATCAATATAAACGCCGTAGCGGTTTCCATAGTCCTCCACGTATTTTACGGTTCCGCAGATGGAAGTTTCCGTTGGACGGCTGCTTAAGACTATATGTTCTGGGCGGATGCCAACGCAGTATTTTCCGGATGGACAGGCATCTGCGATCGGACGCCACATCGGAGCCAGTCTGATCATCTGGTCTCCGATGGAGAGATTGCCGTTTTCATACTGGCAGGAGATGATGTTCATGGACGGAGAGCCAATGAATCGGGCACAGAAAATACTTGCCGGCATATTGTATACATGGCTTGGCGTGTCCAGCATTTCCATATTTCCGCGATACATGATGGCAACACGCTGTCCCACGGTCATGGCCTCAATCTGGTCATGAGTGACATAAACCATGGTCGGACGGTACATCTCGTGGATCTTGACCAGTTCTTTTCGCGCACGCAGGCGGAGCTGTGCATCCAGGTTGGAAAGCGGTTCATCCAGAAGAAAGTAGTCAGAGCGTTTTACGACGGCGCGGGCCAGGGCAACACGCTGGCGCTGTCCACCGGAAAGATCCTTCGGCTTGCGGTCCTCCAGACCTTTCAGCTGCAGCATTTCCAGTACTTCCTCCAGGCGGCGGTTAATCTCAGCCGCTTCCATTTTGTGGGCTTTCAGACCGTAGATGATGTTATTTTTTACAGTCATATGCGGGAAAAGGGCGTAGTTCTGGAATACCATGGATACGCCGCGGTCTCCGCAGGCAACATTGTTGACTACCTGGCCTCGCATATGCAGGGAGCCGGAGGTGATATCCTCCAGACCGGCGATCATGCGCAGGGTGGTGGATTTTCCGCAGCCGGACGGGCCCAGCAGAATCAGCCGCTCCCCTTCCCGGATTTCCATATTCAGATCATTGACGATCACATTTTTTCCGTATGCTTTTACGACGTGTTCAAAAACGATATTATTCATAAGTCCTCCTGACAGATTAACCTTTTACGCCGGATGCGGCAAAGGTGTTGATGATATAGCGCTGGAAAATAAGATACAGAGCCAGCGGAATGATCATGGTGATGACGGATACGGCCATGGCAATGGTAAATTCGGTGCCGCCCTCAGCGCTGATGTACATCTGGAGCGCCAGGGAAAGCGTGTAGTTTTCCTTGCTCTTTAAGATGAGCACCGGCCATACATACTCGTTCCAGGAATTGATAAAGAAAATGATCCCGGTCGTGAGAATGGACGGGCGTACCAGCGGCAGGATGATATCTCGCATGATCTTGAGGCTGCCGATGCCTTCCATCCGCGCAGCCTCAATGAGGGCCTTCGGGATTCCGCGCATGGCCTGGCGCAGCAGGAAGATACCTAAAACATCCGCAAACTGCGGAAGTGCCACGCCCCAGATGCAATCCCGCAGACCGAGTTTTGAAATCATCAGGTAGTTTGGAATCATGGTCACGGTGAACGGAATAAACATGGTACTCAGCATGATAAAGTAGAAAAACTGTTTTCCTTTGTAATCAAAATAGACAAAGGAATAGGCGGCAAACAGGCTGGTAATGGTTTTGAAGGTGGTAACGGATGCCGCGATCAGAAATGTATTTAAGGTTATCTGGACAAATGGCAGTTTTTCAAATACATGCCGGTAGTTTTCCAGAGTCGGGTGAGACGGAATGATCTCAAAAATGGTATTAAATGCGTCCTGCAGAGTCTTGAAGGAGTTGGACAGAGCGAACACGATGGGAACCAGCATGAGGAAGACGATGGCGCCCAGGATCATGTGCCAGCCAATTTCCGAATGATTGTTAGTTTTCATAGTAGACTCCCTTCTCCACAAATTTAAATTCCAGAAGTAAAAGGACAATGAACAGCAGCATGGTCAGAATGGAAATGGCCGATGAGGTGCCGGTCCGGTACAAGGTAAAGGCCTCGTGGTAGGAAGCGTAGATCAGGTTGGAACTGGCGTAGTTCGGTCCGCCCTGGGTAATGACCTTGATGGGGGTGAACACATACTGGAGTCCCTGGACAATGGTGGTGATGAACACGTAAATTCCGGTAGCGGAGCTCATTGGCACAATGATGTCCAGAAAGATTTTCCACATGGGGACCTGATCCAGCCGTGCGGCCTCAATAACTTCCTGGGATACGCCGGAGACACCGGCTAAAATATTGATGAAGTTGTAGCCGAAGGTCTTCCAGGTGGTAATGATGCAGAGCACGGCAATGACCCATCCGTCGGTTTTGGACCAGAAGGGCATCTGGATGCCGAATTTACCGAGAATGATGGCCACCGGTCCGGAAATCGGGTTTAAGATCCAGGTATAGAGGATGGAGCCGACCACCAGGGAGATGACGCTGGGAAGGAAGAACACAGCCTTGTAAAAACTCTTTCCATGCCGGATCGCGGCGGAGAGGATAAAGGAGAGAATATAGGGCAGCACAAAGTTCAGGACCAGCAGAACCAGAATGTAAGCAAGGGTATTGCCCAGAATCTTAAAGGTATTCGGATCTCGGAATACGGCAATGTAGTTGTTCAGACCGACAAACTTTTTGACAGGCTTTACCATGTTCCACTCAAAAAAGCTTAAGTAAAAGGTATAAAGGAGTGGGTAAAACATAAAGACTGCGAACACGGCTAGGGACGGGATCAGAAACAGATATCCCAGAATCGTTTGTTTTTTTGTTTCATTATTCAAGTGATTACCTCCGTAAATTCAGGAAAACCGATACCTTCCCGTGAGCAAAAGGGAAAGTACCGGTCTGCATCTGGAATGTCAGCTTACTGTGCGTCTAACAGGGCATTGATGGCATCCTGGGTGGAAGTCATACCCTCCTCGGCAGTTACCTGTCCACCGAAGATCTGATCTCTCATATCCAGGAGCATCTGCTCAGCCTGAAGACCTGCATCACTCGGGAAGGATGTCCAGGAAACCACGCCGTCCATCTGCTCAATGGCAGCCTTCATCATCTCATTTTCAGCCAGGAAGGATTTCAGTCCGTTCTCTGCGTCTGCAACGTCCTTTCTTGGCGGTACATAACCGGTTCCGATGGTCCATGCAGCCATGGATTCCACGCTGTACAGGTATTTCTCAAACTCCCATGCGGCTTCCTTCTGCTCATCGGTCTGTGCGGTGATAGCTAAGAAGCATCCGCCTGCCGGAACTTTACGCGGGCTGCTGCCCCAGGTCGGGGATTTTACGGTAGCGACATCGAACTGCGCGCTCTTCTGAACGGATGCGCGACGGGCAATGGTGGTGTAGAGCATTGCGCAGTTGCCATCAATGAAGCTCTGGCAGCCTTCATCCCAGGAAACATGGAGAGCGGCTCCGTCCTTGATGAGGTCAGCAACCATCTGCATAGCCTGAATGCCTTCCGGGCTTGCGAAGCTTGCCTGGATCTTGCCATCTGCGGTCTTGGTCAGCATGGAAGTGTTATTGCTCTCGATGAGTCCCTGCTGTGCCCAGAAGTCTGCCGGCTCCTGCATATAGAAACCATATTTTCCGGTCTTTTCCTGAACAGTTCTGGCAAAGGAATCAACCTCTTCCCAGGTTTTCGGTCCCTCTTCGGAAAGTCCTGCTTCCTTCAGCAGATCGCGGTTGATGTAGAGAACCGGGCTGCTTAAAGAATACGGTATTCCGACCTGTACGCCATCACTGTTTACCGCCAGATCCAGGACGTTTGGCAGGAAATTGTCGGTCAGGAAGGTTTTGTCAGAAGCATCATACTGGTCGATGATCTCCTGTGGGGAGGTGTAGGAAAAGTTGTTGGAAAAATAATCCAGGAAAGCCCAGCCGATCTGAACCAGTGCCGGGGTATTGCCGGTAGCGGCTTCAGCCTGCAGGTTCTGCATCAGTCCCTTATACATGTCCGGGTTGTATTTTGCCACTACCTGGATGTGGTCGTTGCTTTCGTTAAACTGCTTAACCAGCTCGTCTACCACCAATCCTCCCTGTGTTTCCGCATTACAGTGCCAGTATTCGATTACTGTTTTTTCTCCGGAGGAGCTGTCTCCCCCGGTCCCGGACCCTGTACCGGTATCTGTACTGGTATCTGTATTAGTGTCTGTGCCGGCCTCTGCCCCGCTTCCGGTCTGGTTTACCGCTGCTGTGCCGGTCTGCGCATTGGCTGCACCTGCGTTATCCCGGGCTTTGCTGCCTGACGCTGCACCGCAGCAGGATAAAACTGCCATTGAAGCTGACACTGAAACTGCCATGGCCAATGCCATCAAAGATTTTACACTTCTTCTCATTACTCCATTTCCTCCTAATCATTCCGTTGTATGTTTTATCTTAAAGATTGAATGTAAATTCCGGAAGATAAAATCTGTAAAATCTTTGCAAGGAATTGGAAAAGTACAAAAATAAAGCACGGACCTAATCTTTTGTCCGTGCTTTCATCCATACATATACTGTATCAATTTATCCGCCCGCCGTAGGGGCATGCCTTAAATTCCTGAATCCGGGCCATCCATCTACAATGTGACTCCCTGCTTAAAGATAGCCAAATCATGAAAACCGGCTTCCTCTGACTTAACCTTTTCCCCGGAAGCCACCCTGAGAACATATTGGAACAATTCCATGGCCACCTGGTCCTTCGTTTTTGTCTCCACCATTTCGCCGGCGTTAAAGTCAATCCAGCCGGCCTTGTATCCGGCCAGCTTTGAATTGGAGGAAATCTTCATGGTGGGAACCAGGGTCGCAAAGGGCGTGCCCCTTCCCGT
>USFD01000095.1 GCA_900553885.1 uncultured Ruminococcus sp. | reverse complement strand
TTGATCTCAGTACGCCGGATACATATGAGGTGACCGGCGTGGTTCAGTCTATCAGTGCAAACAAAGATGCATGGGTTGGAAAAGACGGATCAACTGCGTACGACGCGGAAGACAAAGTGCTGTACAGCTCCAGGGCAATCGAAGTGACTGCTGAAGTTACGGTAACAGAAAGCAAAAAACCGGCACCGGAGCCGACCCTTGATGATATTATAATTGAAGGACCGGCGAAGACCGAGTATATACAGGGCGAAGAACTTGATTTGACGGGTCTGACTGTAACGGCGGTATACAGCGACGGAACAGAAAAGGAGATTACAGCAGACTGTGAAATAAGTGGTTATGATCCGCAGAAAACAGGCGAGCAGCCGATCAAAGTTACCTATGAAAATATTACCAGGTTCTTTACGGTTACAGTGACGGAAAAAGAAGAGCCGGCGCCGGAGCCGACGCTTACGGGAATCGAAGTTACAGCTCCTACAAAGACGGAGTACACCCAGGGTGAAAAACTTGACCTGACAGGACTTACCGTAACGGCAGTATACAGCGACGGAACAAGCAGAGAGATTACAGAAGGCTACGAAGTAACCGGATATGATGCGAATATGACAGGTGATCAGACAATTACGATCACTTACGGAGGCATGACGGCCGAGTTTACGGTTACTGTGGCTGAAAAAGAAGAGCCGACGGATCCGGAACAGCCGGAAGATCCGGATCAGCCCGGAAATCCGGATGACACCCAGAAACCGGGCGATACTCAGAAACCGGGTGATACCCAGAAACCGGGCGATACCCAGAAACCGGGCGATACACAGAAGCCGTCCGATACGCAGAAGCCGTCTGATACGCAGAATCCTTCAGGCGGAACAGACGGAGGACAGGCTCAGTCCGGACAGGCTGCACAGACAGCAGTGAAGACGGGAGATACCACAAATCTTCTGCTTCCGATTGCGGGAATTGCCATTGCAGCGGTTCTTGCGGCTGCAGCAAGAAAGAGACAGTCCAGATAAAGAAAAAGAGTGCAGATACTGTGCAGGATACAACAACTGCCGGAATCCGGCCGCTTATGCGGCCGGGTCCCGGCAGTTGCTTTCTGTATCAGTGTTTATTCAGAAAAGAAAATAATACCTGATTAACAGGAGAAAAGTTAGTGTTTGAATTTTCAGTAAATAATGATATACTAAATAATATTGAAATTTACACAAAAACAGCCCTTCCGCCACAGGAGGGCGCTGAGGGAACAAAAGATATGAAAAAGGGGGAATTGATATGGCAGGCACTCTGGAATATGAACAGCTTAATAAAAATCTGGAAATAGTGGACGGCCATGCAGTAAAGGCGCCTGAAGATTATCAGGATCCTGAGGAGCTGTACCGCGCTCTGGTTGCCAGGGTACGGAAATATCACCCCTCTGCTGATATTTCCATGATCGAGAAAGCGTACCGTATTGGAAAGGAAGCACACAAAGATCAGGTGAGAAAGTCAGGAGAGCCCTATATTATTCATCCGCTGTGGGTGGGAATTATTCTGGCCGACCTGGAAATGGATAAAGAGACAATCGTAGCCGGTATGCTTCATGATGCGGTGGAAGATACAGAGATGACGCTGGAGGATATCACACGGGAGTTCGGAGAAGAGGTTGCGCTTCTTGTAGATGGGGTAACCAAGCTGGGACAGCTCAGTTACGCGCAGGATAAGCTGGAAGTGCAGGCGGAGAATCTCAGGAAGATGTTTCTTGCCATGGCGAAGGATATCCGTGTTATTATTATCAAGCTGGCAGACCGGCTTCATAATATGAGAACACTGGAATTCATGACGCCGGCCAAGCAGCAGGAGAAAGCCCGGGAGACAATGGATATTTACGCTCCCATTGCTCAGAGACTCGGTATTTCCAAGATCAAGACGGAGCTGGATGACCTGTCTTTGAAATACTGGAAACCGGACGTCTACTACAATCTGGTCAAGGAACTCAATGAGCGCAAGACCGAGCGCGAGGAGTTCGTACAGCAGATTGTAGCTGAGGTATCCACACACATGAAAAACGCCCATATCAAGGCAAAGGTATACGGCAGGGTAAAGCATTTTTTCAGTATTTATAAAAAGATGGTAAACCAGAATAAAACACTGGATCAGGTGTACGATCTGTTTGCGGTCCGGATTATCGTAGATTCCATTAAAGACTGCTATGCGGCTCTGGGTGTGATTCATGAGATGTATACCCCTATTCCGGGACGGTTTAAGGATTACATTGCCATGCCGAAGGCAAACATGTATCAGTCCCTTCATACGACACTGATCGGACCGTCCGGACAGCCTTTTGAAATTCAGATCCGGACGGAAGAGATGCACAAGACTGCAGAATATGGTATCGCGGCTCACTGGAAGTATAAGGAAGGAGCGGACGCTGCCAAGAGCATGGAAGCTCAGGAAGAAAAACTGAACTGGCTGCGCCAGATTCTGGAATGGCAGCGGGATATGTCCGACAACCGGGAATTCTTAAGTCTTCTCAAAGGAGATCTGGACCTGTTTGCGGAAGATGTCTACTGCTTTACGCCGAACGGAGATGTAAAGAACCTGCCCAACGGCTCTACGCCGGTTGATTTTGCCTATGCGATCCACAGCGCCGTGGGCAATAAGATGGTAGGAGCAAGAGTAAACGGAAAACTGGTCAATATTGACTATAAGATACAGAACGGGGACAGAATTGAAATTCTGACATCACAGAATTCAAAGGGTCCCAGCCGGGACTGGCTCAACATTGTTAAGAGCACCCAGGCAAAGAATAAGATCAACCAGTGGTTTAAACGGGAATTTAAAGAAGATAACATTATAAGAGGCAAGGAGCTGATCGCTTCTTATTGTAAGAGCAAGTCTATAAATCTGACGGACATTCTGAAACCGAAGTATCAGCAGGTTGTCCAGAAAAAATACGGGTTCCGGGACTGGGATGCCGTGCTGGCGGCTATCGGCCACGGCGGACTCAAGGAAGGCCAGGTTGTAAACCGGCTTCTGGAAGAGTACGAAAAGGAACATAAAAAAGAGATTACGGATGAAATCATTCTGGAGAAAATATCGGAAGCCAACAGTCAGAAGGTGCATATCGGCAAGTCCAAGAGCGGAATTGTGGTGAAAGGAATTGATGATATGGCGGTGCGTTTCTCAAAATGCTGTAATCCTGTACCCGGTGACGAGATCGTTGGATTCGTCACAAGAGGAAGGGGGATGACTATTCACCGTACCGATTGTGTGAATATTCTGCACCTGTCTGCAGCAGAGCGGGAAAGACTGATTGACGCAGAGTGGGAAGATACTGCGGAAACCGGTGAAGGCGGCCAGTATCTGGCGGAGCTTACCATGTATGCCGGGGACCGGCAGGGACTTCTTATGGATGTTTCCCGGGTATTTACGGAGGCGAAGATTGATGTAAAATCCATGAATATCCGGACCAGCAAAAAAGGAACCGCCACGCTCGACATGGGCTTTATCGTCCATGGACGGGAGGAACTCAACAGTGTGATTGAGAAACTGCGCCAGATCGAGAGCGTTATGGATATTGAGCGTACGGCGGGTTAAGGAGCAGAATATGAAGATTGAGAAATTTGTGCTTGGTTCTATGGGCACGAACTGTTATATTGCTGTAAATGAAGAGAACGGGGAATGCATTCTTGTCGATCCGGCTGCCTGGCCGCCGGAATTGTCTTCCCATATCCGTACCGGAGGGATGAAGCCTCTGGCCGTGCTTCTCACACACGGGCATTTTGACCATATTATGGGACTGGACGGGCTGCTCAGGGAATATGACATTCCTGTCTATGCCTTTGAGAGTGAGAAAGAGGTTCTGAACAGCGCCCGTCTGAATCTGTCGGCTATGATGGCAGGCACATATACGTTTTCGGATGCCCGGTACGTGAAAGACGGACAGATTCTGGATATTGGCGGAGTACAGATCCGGGTGATCCATACGCCGGGGCATACGTCAGGGGGCTGCTGCTATTATATAGAAAAGGAAGGCATTCTTTTCAGCGGAGATACTCTGTTTCATACGTCCATCGGCAGAACGGATTTTCCTACGGGAAGCAGCAGTCAGCTTGTCCGTTCCGTAAAGGAGCGGCTGTTTGACCTGCCGGATGAGACGAAGGTATATCCGGGGCATATGGAGGAGACATCCATCGGATATGAAAAGAAATATAATCCGTTTGTATAAAACGGGAATTGCCGCCTGCGGCGCTTGCGCAGATACGCAGAGACGGCCGGGAATGAAAAGTTATGATAGAGATTGAAGTACAGAAAAACAAATATGCATATAATGTGTACCACCTTGTGAAGGCTTTCTTTCCGGGTGAAGAGGTGGTACAGAAAATTGACGGGAAGCAAGAAACTCTGGTGACAATCCGGATGCCGGGGGATTCTTGCTTTTCCATTGCGCCGGAAGGAAGCAGAAATCCGGCAGACAGGGATGCGCAGGATATCCAGAGAGAAAAAAGAGAAGTGACCCGTCAGGTTTACCGCATTCTTTCCGATTATACAGGCAGAAGCCTTGCCTGGGGAATGCTCACCGGAGTGCGGCCCACAAAGCTTGCTATGCAGCGGCTGGAAAAGGAGAAAGAGGCCGGAGGGCATTCTGAGGGGGACGTCCAGGAAGCGGTGGTTTCCTATCTGGAAGAGGAATATTTCGTCAGCAGAGAAAAAGCGGTCCTGGCGTATCAGGTGGCGCGCCGGGAGCAGGAACTGCTCGCGAAGCTGGACTGCAGAAACGGGTTCAGTCTGTATGTGGGAATCCCCTTCTGTCCCAGTGTGTGTTCCTACTGCTCATTCAGTTCTTCTCCGCTGGAAAAGTGGAAAGACCGGGTGGACGCTTATCTGGATGCATTGATCAAGGAAATCCATGGGCTGTCTCAAATGTCTGCAGGCCGGAGGCTGGATACGGTTTATATCGGAGGGGGAACGCCTACGACACTGGAGCCGGAACAGCTGGAGCGTCTGCTGGGCTGCATTTCCGGAGCATTTGATCTGGAAGGGACTCTGGAGTTCACTGTGGAAGCAGGGCGGCCGGACAGTATTACAGAAGAAAAGCTGGCGGTGCTGAAAAAGTATCCGGTCAGCCGGATTTCCATCAATCCCCAGACCATGCAGCAGAAGACGCTGGATCTGGTAGGAAGGAAACACACGGTAAAGCAGACAGAAGATGCATTTCATATGGCGCGGGCGCTGGGATTCGACAACATTAATATGGATCTGATTGCAGGCCTGCCGGGAGAAACGGCAGATGATATGAGGGATACCATTCAACAGATTGAAGGACTCCGGCCGGACAGTCTCACCGTGCATGCTCTGGCGATCAAGCGGGCAGCCCGGATGGGACAGGAAGGCAGAACAGCGGATCTGCACACGGAAATATCCCGGATGATTGACGACGCTGCCGCAGGTGCCGTCAGAATGGGACTGGTTCCCTACTATCTGTACCGCCAGAAAAATATTGCGGGAAATTTTGAAAATGTTGGATATGCAAAGGTTGACAAAGCCGGAATATACAATATACTTATTATGGAAGAAAAACAGACCATACTTGCGGCCGGGGCAGGAGCGTCCACGAAGTTCGTGCTCCCGGAAAAGACGAGTACGGGAAATGGAAAAGAGACAAATCTGATCCGGGTGGAAAATGTGAAAAATATAGAAGAATATATCAGCCGGATTGATGAAATGATAGAGCGGAAAGCCAGAGCGGCAGACCGCGGTGCCGCGCAGTTGCGGCAGGGAAGATGAAAGGAGAAGAGTTATGGCGCTGAAGAAGAAGCCGGTCACCGGCATGAAAGATATCATGCCCGGGGAAATGGAGATCAGGGATTATGTGATCAGCCTGATTAAAGACACATATAAGACATTTGGATTTTCCTCAATTGAGACCCCCTGTGTGGAACATATTGAAAATCTGTGCAGCAAACAGGGCGGGGATAACGAAAAACTGATATTTAAGATTCTCAAAAGAGGCGAAAAGCTGAAAATTGATCAGGCAAAAGAGGAAGCCGATCTGGTGGACGGAGGACTTCGGTATGACCTTACCGTGCCCCTGTCCCGTTATTATGCAAATCATGCAAATGAACTGCCTTCCCCGTTTAAGGCGCTTCAGATGGGGAATGTTTGGAGGGCGGACCGCCCCCAGAGAGGAAGATTCCGTCAGTTCATGCAGTGTGACATTGATATTCTGGGCGAGCCGTCCAATCTGGCGGAGATCGAGCTGATCCTTGCGACAACATCGCTTCTTGGAAAACTGGATTTCAAAAACTTTACGATCCGGATCAACGACAGACGTTTCCTGAAAGCTATGGCTGCATACAGCGGATTTTCCGAGGAAGATTATGACAGCATTTTCATTACTCTGGATAAGATGGATAAGATCGGTCTTGACGGTGTAGAAGCAGAACTTAAGGAGAATGGTTATGCAGAAGAATCCGTGGAAAAATATCTTCAGTTATTTAAGGAAATTACAAATGATGTGGCAGGTGTACGTGCGTGCAAGGAGAAATTACAGGGCTTTCTTGCGCCTGAAGCGGCGGATTCGCTGGAAATGATTATTACCAGTGTAGAGAGCCAGAAGGAAGCGGACTTCCGAATGTTCTTCGATCCTACCCTTGTACGAGGCATGTCCTACTACACCGGAACCATCTTTGAGATTTCCATGGATGAATTCGGAGGTTCCGTCGGCGGAGGCGGAAGGTACGACAAAATGATCGGAAAATTCACCGGACAGGATACTCCGGCAGTCGGATTTTCCATCGGGTTTGAGCGTATTGTCATGCTGCTTCTGGAAAGAGGATACCAGGTTCCGGACAGCAGGGTGAAAAAAGCATTCCTCGTAGAGAAAAACATGCACCAGGAAGGCATGCTCAAAGTACTGGAACTGGCCCGGAACGAACGGCAGGCCGGAAAGCAGGTTATGATCGTCAATATGAAAAAGAACAAGAAGTTCCAGAAGGAGCAGCTTGCAGAACAGGGATATACAGACATCACAGAATGCTACCGGGATTCGGTAGAAAATCTGTAAATGAAAGAGAACAGGTAGAATTATCAGAAAACTTCACTGAAAGGGGACAGACCCTTTTCCAAAAGGGTCTGTCCCCTTTGGGAGAAATTGTCAGAAAAAGGAGAAAATTATGGCTGAATCAATGCAGGGACTTAAGAGAACCCATCGCTGCGGCGAGTTGTCTGCGGCAAATGTGGGACAGACAGTAACGATAATGGGATGGGTGCAGAAAAACAGAAACAAGGGCGGACTTGTGTTTGTAGATGTGAGAGACCGTTCCGGTATTATACAGGTTGTATGCGAAGAAGGAAAGACGGATCCGGCGCTTCTTGAGAAAGCGGCTTCCCTTCGCTCGGAATATGTGGTCGCAATTGTCGGAGAGGTGGCAAAACGTTCCGGCGCGGTCAATGATAAGATCGCTACCGGGGAAATTGAGGTGATCCCGTCAGAACTGAGGATCCTTTCCGAGTCTCTGACTCCTCCGTTCCAGGTGGAGGAAAACTGTAAGACGAAGGAAGAGGTGCGTCTGAAATATCGCTATCTGGATCTGCGCAGACCGGATATTCAGAGAAATCTTATGATGAAGAGCCGTGTTATGACACTGACACGTCAGTTTTTCAGCGAGGAAGGTTTCCTTGAGATTGAGACTCCCATGCTGGGTAAAACCACACCGGAAGGGGCGAGAGACTATCTTGTGCCAAGCCGTGTGCATCCGGGATGTTTTTACGGACTGCCTCAGTCCCCGCAGCTTTACAAACAGCTTCTGATGTGCTCCGGATTTGACCGTTATATCCAGATTGCCAGATGTTTCCGGGACGAGGATCTGCGCGCCGACAGACAGCCGGAGTTCACCCAGATCGATATGGAGCTGTCCTTTGTGGATGTGGATGATGTAATTGATGTAAATGAGAGATATCTTGCGAAACTGTTCAAGGAAGTACTGGACGTGGATGTTCCTCTTCCGATCCAGCGTATGACATGGCAGGAAGCAATGGACCGTTTCGGTTCTGACAAACCGGATCTGCGTTTCGGCATGGAACTGACAGATGTAACAGAAGTCGTAAAAGGATGCGGTTTCGGCGTATTCACCGGCGCCATTGAAAATGGCGGAACTGTCCGCGGTATCAATGCAAAGGGACAGGGCGGTATGCCGAGAAAGAAAATTGACAAGCTGACAGCGTTTGTAAAGGATTACGGCGCAAAAGGCCTGGCATATATTGCCATTCAGGAAGACGGAACCTGGAAATCTTCTTTCGCTAAGTTTATGAGCGAGGAAGAGATGAGCGCTCTGGTGAAAGCCATGGACGGGGAGCCGGGAGATCTGCTTCTGTTTGCGGCGGACAAGAATAAAGTTGTCTGGGATTCTCTGGGAGCACTCCGCGTGGAGCTTGCGAAACAGCTGGATCTTCTGGATAAAAATGAATACCGCTTTGTATGGATTACAGAATTCCCGCAGTTTGAGTGGAGCGATGAGCAGGGACGCTATCTTGCCATGCATCATCCGTTTACCATGCCCATGGAAGAGGATCTGCCCCTTCTGGACGCCGGAGAACTTGGAAAAGTGCGCGCTAAGGCGTATGATATTGTTCTTAACGGAAATGAAATTGGCGGCGGAAGCGTCAGAATTCATCAGGATGATATTCAGGAGAAGATGTTTGAAGCTCTCGGATTTACAAAAGAGCAGGCACACAGCCAGTTCGGTTTCCTGCTTGAAGCATTCAAGTACGGAGTACCGCCGCACGCAGGACTTGCATACGGCCTGGACCGTCTTGTCATGCTTATGGCAAAACAGGACAGCATCCGTGATGTAATCGCTTTCCCGAAGATCAAAGACGCCTCCTGCCTGATGACAGAGGCACCCACTCCGGCAGACGCAAAACAGCTGGAAGAACTGGGAATTTCAATAGTAGAATAGATTCGGATTTGCCGAAGAAACTTTCCGGATAGCAGACACAAACCGGAAGAGACAAAGAAGTTTTCCTAAGACGGATTCCGAGGATGGGGACAGGAAATTCTGATTCCATTCCATGAGTTAAGAAAAATAACAGAACCTGAGAATCAGCTAAAAACAGGATTTGCAGCGTGCTAACTCGCATGCGCTCAGACAGAGCCCGCTGTAAATCCCAACGCTGATTCTCAGGTTCCTATTTTTCTAAACTCATTCCAGAGTCATCAGAATTCCCTGTCCCCATCTTCGGAAAGGCGCATCCAAAAACTCTCCGGATTTCCGTTTTTCTGCCCCTCAGTCCGGAAAATCCCTTCGCAAATCTTCATAAGACAAAGGCAAGGGGGCACTTTAACGGCCGGGTTCAGTCCTGTTCAACCGTTACCTTTGCCGTCAACTCTCCCTTCTGCTTTTGTTTTATGAGGAATTGCGAAAGGAACTTTTGTTTTGGAAAAACGGAAATAATCAGGAATTCCTCGCGTCTCCGTCCCATTCTATCCCGGAAATCCTGAATATTTTCCGATATTTCTTATTTTAAGTTCCCTTCGACAAATCCGAATTCCTCACAAAAGCCCGTAAAATCGGGCTTTTTTCATTTTACATAGATTTAACATACTTCTGATTTTACATTTAACATTTCCCTTTTATGATGAATAGCGTGGTTAACACAGAGACATAATAATCGAAAGTGAAAAAAGGAGATTATCATTATGAGAATGAAAAAGTTTATTGCTATGCTGGCAGTGACAGGTATGGTAGCATCCATGGTAGCAGGATGCGGCGGTGGAAATAATTCAGGAGATGGTTCCAAACTGAGCGGTACAATTACAGCAGCAGGTTCTTCTGCTCTGAAACCGCTGGTTGATGACGCGGCAGATTCTTTCCTTGATGAAAATCCGGATGTGTCTATTACAGTAGATGCCGGCGGATCAGGAGAAGGTCTGAAGCAGGTATCTGAGGGAACAGTAACAATCGGTAACTCTGATGTGCCGGCAGAAGATAAGCTGGATGCATCTGCAGCAGCCGAGCTTGTTGATCATCAGGTCTGCGTTATTACAATGGCGCCGATCGTAAATAAAGACGTAGCAGACGCAGGTGTAACAAATCTTACAAAGGATCAGCTTATCTCCATCTTTACAGGTAAAACAACAAACTGGAAAGATGTAGGCGGCCCGGATGAGAATATCGTACTTGTTACACGTCCTGAGTCTTCAGGTACAAGAGCTACTTTCCAGAAGTATGCGCTGGACGGAAACGAAGAAGCTTCAAATGCTTCTATGGAAACAGATGATTCCGGTGTCCTTCTGAAAAATGTAACAGATACAAAAGGAGCAATCGGATATGTTGCACTTTCTTATCTGGTAGACAATGATGATGTAGCTACAGTAGCAATTGATGGCGTAGAGCCGACACTCGAAAATACATACAGCGGAGAATATCCGGTGTGGACATTCGAGCATATGTATACAAAGGGTGATCCGGACGAAGTAACAAAAGCATTCCTTGACTACATCATGTCAGACGATTACGGCACACAGATGGAAAGCCTTGGATATGGCGTTTCTTCAAAAATGACTGTAACAGAGCACTAATTACTGACAAAAACGACAGCATACGGCGGGCACAGAGATTCTACAGCCCGCCGTTTCCGTGAATAAAAAGACAAGGGTAAAGGAATTCGGGAGAATTTAAGATGAAAAAAAGCATGTTTGCAAAAGAATACGCGTGGCGGGGGCTGATGACAGCAGGCGGATTATTTGTTATCGTTCTGACAATTGCGATCGGCGCCTTCCTTGTGTATAAAGGTTCAGGTACATTTACCACCTTCCATCATACCCTGTGGGAATTCCTCGGTTCTGCAGAATGGGATCCCACAGACGGAGCGGAAGGCGGCGGAGCAGTCGGAGCTCTGATATTTATTGTAGGTTCGCTTGCAACCTGCGGACTCGCCCTGCTGATCGCAACACCGTTTGCAGTCGGCTCGGCCATTTATATGATAGAGATTTCACCGAAATTCGGCGAAAAGTTTTATCGCCCTATCGTGGAAATCTTTGCAGGTATTCCGTCTGTTGTATACGGATGGGTAGGACTTAGTATACTGGTTCCTGCAATTAAAACTGTGTTTAACCGGCAGGTCGGGCATTCCATACTTGCTGCGGCGCTGGTTCTTGCAGTTATGATTTTTCCGACAATTACAAATGTGGCTGCGGATTCTATTCATTCCGTTCCAAAAGACTACCGCATGGCAGCTTACGGACTTGGATCAACCAGATGGCAGTCCATTTACAGAGTGGTA
>USFD01000094.1 GCA_900553885.1 uncultured Ruminococcus sp. | reverse complement strand
CTTGTTTGCTATACACTTTTTTGGCGGTTTACCTCTATTTCTTTGTTTCAAACTTCGATATCCTCCGTAAATGCATCCAGCAGACTGCCGTATCCGTAAAAGTTCACAACATATTTCAGACCGTCCACCACTTCTTCTCTTGAATAGTCGTGCTCTGCCAGAAATTCATCTGTTTTTCCGCTCAGTTTCTCATAAAACAGAAGCGCCATCTCAAAGTAATCCCGGTCTCCTGCCTTCAATCCGTCAATCAGGACATTTTCCGCCTCGTTGATTTCTCCGTCATCAATCATGGACAGCAGTTTTTTATACTGCTCTATCATCTCAAGAGACACCGGTTCTTTGTCATCCTTATCAATATCTTTGTTAAAGATCAGCCTGATCAGTGTGCGGATCCATTCATGTACGATCCGCATAATGTAATCTTTATCTTCCAGCATGTCTTACGTCCTCCGCTTTTCTTTTTTCCAGCTTTCCGGCCCGGATCATCAGCATCATGGGGCGGCGCATCTCGTCTTTCATTCCCGGAATGTCCATCATCTCTTCGGATGGCTGTGCCTCTTCCAGCATATCAATCACAAATCCGCATTCCAGAAGTCCCTTTACAATCTGAGTCAGTGTATGATGATATTTTATTACCTCACAGCCGAGAAAATGTGTTCTTCGCTCTCCGGGATAAAAATAATCATCCATCGGCCAGCACACAGGTCTGCCGCTGTCATCATAAATCCAGTCCTGTTCCTTCCCGGCGGTAAAGACAGGATGTTCAATGTTGAAAAGGAAATATCCGCCCTTTTTCAAAGTATGGTATACCCGTTGAAAAACGGATGAAATATCCCGGATATAGTGGAGCGCCAGATTTGACACCACACAGTCCCATGCCTCCTCCGGATAATCATACTCCTCAAGAGAACGGACCTCATAAGTGATGCGTTCATCCTGGTTTCTCTTTTCTGCTTCCCGGATCATCCGCCGGCTCACATCAATTCCCAGAACGTTCTCTGCTCCCTGCTCCACAGCATATTTGCAGTGCCATCCGTAGCCGCAGCCCAGATCCAGTACGCGGCTGCCCTCCAGCGGCGGGAACATCCTGCGCAGCTGATGCCATTCTCCCGCTCCGGCAAGTCCTTCTCTGCTTCGCGTCATCTGCGCATATTCATGAAAAAAATGCTCGTCATCATATTCATTCTTCATCTTTCATTTCCCCATATCTGTGCTGTCTTCATCCCCGTCTGCCGGAAGAAGAAGCGTCTTTTGCCTGCTCCGGCTGATCTTCTCTGTAAATTTCTTTTCCGAACCGGTATACCGCTTCCAGATGACAGGTTTCACCGATCCGGGGCTTTCCGTTAGTATCCCCGCAGCCGCCTGCAAGGTACATTCCCCTGTCATGAAAACCGATATAATTTACAACTGCAAACCGGTAATAAGAAACCGCCTGGTCAAACGTCCAGAAAAATTCATCTGCCGACGTCATAAGCAAAGCACAGTCTTTCACCGGATATTTCTCATAACGCCCATAGGGCGGATTCGGGTCCTCCTCTGCCAGGCAGTAAAACCGTTCGATAAATGCCTTAAGTTTTGAAGAAATTGTCCAGAAATACAGCGGTGATGCCAGAACGATCAGATCTGCCTCTCTTATTTCAGGGGCCAGACTGTTAAAGCTGTCTTTCTGTACGCAGGGCTTTCCATACCGGCAGGCATTGCATCCCAGACAGCCGTTCACCGGATTTTTCAGCAGTGAGATTACCTTGGTCTGATGTCCCGCTTCCTCAGCGCCTTTCACAAAGGCCTGAATGAGCTGTGCTGTATTTCCGTTTGCACGGCCTCCGCCCTGAATAACCAGTATCTTTTTCATTTCCGCGCCTCCTCTTTCTCTTTATTCCCAAATAATTCTACAATTTTTTCCGTCATGGCATCCATGGACGCCTGTGCTGCGATTTCGGTCTGCATCCCGTACCCGGCTGCCGCGCATGCCGTCTGTTTTCCGATGCACACAGCCCGGATCCGGCTGTAATCGTACTCTCCCATAGCCCGGACAAATCCGCGGACTGTGGATGCGCTGGTAAATGTCACTGCGTCAATCTCCCCGCTCTCCAGCAGATCTGTCACGGTTTCTTTCAGAACCGGATTCACCTCATACACCGTGCGGTACAGAGGGATATCCTCTGCAGTAAGCCCTGCCTCTGCAAGGGGCGGGATCAGATCTTCCGATCCCTTCTCCGCCCTGGCAATCAGCACGTGTTCTCCCGGCCGGGACAGTTCTGCCAGCTCTTTCCCCAGTTCGCCGGCGCTGTATGTCTCAGGCACTGCATCCGGAAACAGGCCGTGTGCTTCAAGAGCAGAAGCGGTTGCCGAACCGATTGCTCCGATCCGGACCGTTCCCCTCCCGCCCAGAACCGTTCTCAGGTCTGTCTTCATTTCTTTTAATGCGTCAAAAAAGACTGCCACACCGATAGGGCTGGTAAATACAAGCCATTTTCCGCCGTCTCTCTGCCCGAACTGCTCAAGCGCGTGTCTCAGCAATTTATCCGAGGAAATGGGTTCTGTATGAATGGCCGGCATTTCAATGACCTGCGCTCCCAGATCCCTCAGACGTTTTGCAAGAGACGACAGGTTCTGTCTGGGACGGGTCAGAAGGAACTGCCGTCCCCCTAAGATCCGGTCTTCCGCCCAGTGAAGTTCCTCCGCCAGCGCGCAGACTTTCCCTACAAGGATAATGGACGGGGTACGGATATCCGCCTGATCCGACGCTTCCTTCAGGGTGCTCACCGTGGCGGTTACCCTCCGCTGGCGGGCCGTCGTTCCCCGCTCCAGAACTGCCGCCGGCATATCCGGATCCATCCCGGCATCCAGCAGTCCTTTTAATATCTTTTCCATGGAGGATACACTCATAAGAAATACAAGCGTACCGTCAAGACGCACCAGAGAAGCAAAATCAATATTCAGTTCGCCGTCCTTTCTGGCATGTCCGGTTATTACATGAAAAGAAGATGTATAATCCCTGTGGGTTACCGGAATGCCTGCATAGGCCGGAACCGCCACGGAAGACGTAATGCCGGGCACAACTTCAAAAGGAATCCCCGCCTGTACAAGCGTCTCCAGTTCCTCTCCCCCGCGTCCGAAAACAAAAGGATCTCCTCCTTTCAGCCGGAGTACCTTTTTCCCTTTTTCCGCCTCCCGTACAAGGATCTGATTGATCTCTTCCTGAGGCACCGGATGATGCCCCGCCTGTTTTCCTACATAGATTGTTTCGGTATCCCGGGGAATGCGGCTCAGCAGTTCTGCGCTGATCAGAGCGTCGTAGACAATTACATCCGCCCGCTCAATCAGTTCCGCAGCCTTCACTGTCAGAAGTCCGGCGTCCCCCGGCCCTGCTCCCGCAAGCCATACCTTTCCGGTTTTTCCGCTGTTATCTGTTTTTATCTTTTTTTCTGATCCGTTCTGATTTACTGTCATTGTGCTGTTCCTTCCTGGTTTCTGAACTCTTTCTGCATTTTACAGATTTTATTCTCTTTTCATCATCCGCAGTGCCAGCCTCTCTCCTGCCTGCCGCGCTTCGGATAGATCCGCCGCAAGGGTGCTTACCAGACACTCCCGGGAGTCCTCCTTATAATACAGTCCCGTCAGTTTCAGTCCGCTGCCGCTTATCTGTGCATGGGCCGCACAGGGAGAGGTACAGTCCCCTCCTACGGTCCGGATAAACTGCCGCTCCGCCAGCGCTGCCGCCCGGCTTTCCGGTGTATCTATCCGGACTGCCCAGCTGTAAGTTTCTCCTTTTCTTCCCTGTACGGCCAGAATACCCTGCCCTGCAGCCGGAATCATTTCGTCCACCGACAGATAACGGCTGATTACCGGTTCCATTCCAAGACGTTTCAGTCCTGCCGCCGCAAGAAGCGTTGCGTCATATCCTTCTGTTTCCAGTTTTCTCATCCGGGTCTGCACATTTCCCCGGATCCCCCGGAAACTGCAGTCCGGCGCCAGCTTCTCCATCTGAACCATTCTCCGCCTGCTGGATGTGCCGATCACAGCATGCTCCGGAAGGGCATCCAGTCCCGGGCGGTACAGAAGCACATCTCTTGGATCTTCCCTTTTCCCGTATGCCAGAATAGGAAGTTCTGGATTTTCTTCCATGGGCATATCCTTCAGACTGTGCACGGCAATATCGATCCGGCCGTCCAGGAGCGCCCGGTCCAGTTCCTTTACAAACAGGCCTTTCCCGCCGATCTTCGCCAGACTTTTATCCAGGATCTTATCTCCTGTTGTTTTCATTGTGACGATCTCAACCGTTGTTTCCGGGGCATATCTTAAGATCTGATCCCGGATGATCTCTGCCTGTTTTACCGCAAGCAGGCTTTCCCTGCTGCCGATTCTGATTACAGACTGCATGGCGCATCATTTCCTTTCTCTATAATCTGATAGATTCGTTCCATATCCAGACTCTCCCGGATCGTATCCGCAAGCCTGTCATACTGTTCTTCCTTATATGCTTTCCAGTCCCTCACCTGAATCCGGGACGGATCATAGCCTTTTTCCCTTAAAAGCGCGCTGATAAATCCTTGTGCGCAGCCCGGCGCGTCAAAAATACCGTGTACATAACAGCCGTAGACATTTTTCTGCTGCGCTCCGTCCGTACAGGTTCTCTCAGACGGATTTTCCGCCTCTGTTATATCGGTAAATGTCACAAGGGATCCGGACCGGGGACTTTCCCTGAGATCTTCCTCCTGCAGGAATGAACTTTCTCCCATATGTATCTCATACCCTTCAAATTCCCTGCCGGACAGGTCCTTCAGTATTCCCTGAAGCTCCAGGAAATGTCCCTGTACTCTTGTTCTCCTTTTCTCTCCGGTAAATCTGGTCCGGACCGGGAGCAGTCCCATTCCTCTGACTGTGCCTTTCTGCTCCACGCCCTCCGGATCGGATACTTCTGCCCCCAGCATCTGATATCCGCCGCAGATGCCGAATACAAGGCCCCCTTCTGACGCATATCTTAATATTTTCGCCTCCAGTCCGTTCTGCCGCATCCAGAGCAGATCCTGAATCGTATTCTTGCTGCCGGGCAGAATCACGGCGTCCGGCTCTCCGAACTCTGCCGGAGAACTGACATATCTTACCCCGGCTTCCTCACAGGCTTCCAGGGGAGCAATATCCGTAAAATTGGAAATCCTGGGCAGACGGATCACAGCCACATCCACAAGTCCTCTGCTCTGCTTTTTCTGAAACCGCTCTGTCAGGCTGTCCTCTTCGTCAAGATCCAGATAGAAATAGGGCACCACTCCCAGCACCGGAATATCCGTCCGCTCTTCCAGCATGGCAAGCCCCGGCTTCAGGATCGATACATCTCCCCGGAACTTATTGATAATCATTCCCTTGATTCTCTGACGTTCTTTCTCCTCCAGAAGCATAATAGTGCCGACCAGCTGGGCGAACACCCCGCCTCTGTCTATATCTCCTGCAAGCAGAACCGGCGCGTCAACCAGCTCTGCCAGACCCATATTTACGATATCATCCTTTTTCAGATTGATCTCAGCAGGACTTCCCGCCCCTTCGATCACAATCACGTCATATTGCCGCTTCAGGTTCTCATAGGCTTCCATTATATAAGGAATATACGCTCTTTTATGGCGGTAATATTCCACCGCCGGCATAACGCCGACAGGCTTTCCGTTCAGGATCACCTGGGATCCGGTGTCGTTGGTAGGCTTGAGCAGAATCGGATTCATAACCACAGAGGGTTCGATTCCCGCCGCTTCCGCCTGCATCACCTGGGCCCGCCCCATCTCCAGTCCTTCCTTTGTGATAAAAGAATTGAGAGCCATATTCTGGGATTTGAAAGGCGCTGTGCGGTATCCGTCCTGCTTCAGGACACGGCACAGTCCTGCTGCAAGAATACTTTTCCCTGCATTTGACATGGTTCCCTGTATCATAATCGAGCCTTTCATCTGCCGCCCTCCTTAACGATTTTCTCAAGCGACCGGATAAGGATCTGGTTTTCTTTCCGTTTCCGGACCGCAATCCGGTACCAGCCCTTTGTCAGACCTCTGTAATCAGAGCAGTCGCGAATCAAAATATTATTCTTTTTAAGTTCATGGAACAGATCCCTTTCACTGTACATCAGAATATAATTTGCCTCTGAAGAAATCGTTTCGATTCCCAGTCTTTCCAGCTGCTCTTCCAGAAATCTTCTCTCCTCAGAAATAAGCCTGGCCGCTTCTCTCACCCGCGCTTCCTCATCCAGCGCCGCAATTCCCGCTTCCTGGGCAGGAATGGACACGCTCCAGGGCTGGCGCATCTGCTCCATCTTCTCTGTCAGACCGGTATCCGAGGTAACTCCATACCCCAGCCTGAGCCCGGGCATAGCAAAGGTTTTCGTAAAAGCCCGCACAACAATAAGGTGCGGATACCGGACCGTTTCTTTGATTACAGAATGGGCCTCCGGATCTTCCAGAAGCCCCCCGAAACATTCGTCCACTACCAGGCGTATCTGAAATTTCTCACAGAGCTGTGCTGTCTTAAGAAGCAGGTTTCTGTCGGTCACGGCTCCCGCCGGGTTGCCGGGAGAACACAGAAAAACAATGTCCGTTTCTTCATTCAGTGCGTTCAGAAAGGTTTCATCAATGCAGAAGCCCTTCCCCTTCTCTGTTCCATAATAGTTTATTCTGCATCCCACCGTATTCAGCGCCCGCTCATATTCTGAAAAAGCCGGCACCGGAAGAAGAGCCTTCTCCGGCTTTTCCGCCAGCACCAGCGTATAGAAAATTTCCGCAGCACCGTTGCCAAATACATAATACGTTTCCGGCATTCCCTGGCGCTGGGCCAGTTTTTCCCGCAATTTTCTGCACTGGCAGTCAGGATAGGCCTCTGCCTTCTCAATGCCCCTCTTCGCAGCCTCCGCTACATGCTCCGATATGCCCAGAGGATTGATGTTTACGGAAAAATCCAGCAGATCTCCATATGTATATATATCACCGCCATGACTGTATCTCATGCTGTTCCTCCTAAAAAATCAGGGCGGCCTTTATTCCCCCGCACAGGAGCAGGAGCAGAAACGCCGTCACATACATCAGTCTCTGTGTCCGCCGGATATCCTGCGGCTCAATCGGACGCAGACTGTCCCCGATAAATTCTTTCTTATATAACTTTCCGAAATATACCGCATCTCCGGCAAGCTGCACCCCGAGCGCGCCGGCACAGACAGATTCCGTCTGTGCCGCATTGGGACTTGCATGCTTATTCCGGTCTCTTCTGTATATCCTCCATGCATTTCTCCCGTCCAGCCCGGTCAGATATGCCGCTGCGATCATAACCAGAGCAGTAAGCCGGGCCGGAATATAATTAAAAATATCATCCATCCGGGCCGGAATACGTCCAAAGTACAGGTATCTGTCATTCTTATATCCCAGCATGGAGTCCATTGTATTGACTGCCTTATAAAGGAATCCCAGCGGCGCCCCGCCGATCATCAGATAAATCAGCGGCGCGGTTACACCATCGGAAGTATTTTCCGCCACAGTCTCCACCGCCGCTTTGGTTACGCCTTCCGCAGTCAGACTCTCCGTATCTCTTCCCACAATCATAGATACAGCCCGGCGGGCTCCGGGCAGATCATCCTCCTGAAGCCGGTCATATACCTTTGTACTCTCCTGGCACAGACTCCTGGCCGCCAGGATCTGGAAACACCAGAAAGCCTCCAGCGCAAATCCAAGTCCCGGATGAATCCTGTACGCCAGGAAAAGAAGCCCCAGCGGGAACAGATAGGACAGTCCTGCAATCATCAGCCAGAGAAGTCCTCCTGCCGCCATCAGATGTTTTTCTCCGCATATCCTGCGCAGAATCCGCTCTCCCAGCTCAATCCCTTTTCCGATCATCCGGACCGGATGATACAGCCATACGGGATCCCCGAATATAAAGTCTAAAACAAAGCCTGTCATGCAGGCTGCAAGTGAAATCATCAGTTGTGTCACATTTCTTTCCATCCTTTATCTGTCTGTGTCCCGGATATTCCGGCCATGCTGTCTATCATAACACATTGTACCCGGCCTGTGAAATGAAAGTCAGACCGATACGCAAAAACCGTTCTGCGCTTAAAATCCGATTTCCAGTCCCACGCACAGCTGATGGACCATATCTCCCAGCTCTCCTGAAAGAATCCGGAAGCCATTGTCGCCGGTGCAGTGCCCTGTATAAATCTGTTCCACTCCGGTCCGCCGGAGCTTCTCTGCAAATATCCGGATATACGCATCGTCTTTATTGTGCAGATGGAACCCTCCGATCATGGCCAGCACCCTTCTGCCCGGATACTCCGCTGCTATTTCTCTGATAATATTATCCGCCCCGCCGTGGGAGCAGCTGTTGAATATGACAATCCCCTCCGGGCACTCCAGCACCAGACTCTGTTCATGGGCGAAACAGTCCGTCGCCCATCCGTCGTCCTGTTTCAGAAACATCTTTTCTCTTCTTCCTGCCTTTTCAAGCCCCGGCGTATGATGTGCGACAAGCCGGATTCCTTCATACAGCTTGTGATCTCCTCTCACCCGGACCAGTCTGTCTCTGTATTTCTCCAGCATTCCTTTCCGGATCCCGATATATTTCATACGGCCCTCTTTGACCCGGTAACAGTTCTCCCGGCAGGATTCCTGCAGATAAAGTTTCGCCCTGCTGTTTCTGTCAAGGAAAACAGACATCCCGTCCGCATGATCATAATGGGCGTGGGAAAGAACTGCATAATCCACATCTGCAAGACTTAAGCCCAGTTTATCCGCATTCTCTGCGAATAATCCCGACTTTCCCGCATCCAGGAGCAGTCTGCATCCGCGGTATTCAATATAAAAACTCAGGCCCCACTCGCCTGTAAGGCCGTTGTTTCCCATATTGTCTGTCAATACTGTTATTCTCATATTTTCCCCCGCACAGTCAGTCTGTGCCCTCTTTCTTTCTGCTCTCAAAATAGATAAACCGGTCGATAGAATCCAGAATATCAGCGAAATCCTCCCGCGGCGCCTGGTCGATATAGCGGCTGAGTATCTCCTGTTCCTGCTCTTTGTACCGGCCGTAATAAATATCGTACAGATTGTGGCCCCGCAGATGAATCCGTATCTCCTCCATATGGGCTTTTACATCCTCAACTGTCTCAAAGTCCCGTCCCAGCACTTCCAGCAGTTTCTGCCCGCTTCTCAGCCGATGGAGATACTCTCTCCATTTTTCAAGAAAGATCTCATAAAACTGCTCCTCCGATTCTATTACTCCGATCTGTGCCATTACTTTCGGATCAAGAAAATAATTTTCAAAGGAATAATATTTCAGAATCAGCACATTCTTTTCCGTAACCCGGGGCAGACGGTCCACATCCTCCTCATTTCTCTGAGCATAATACTTACAGAGCCCGGATTTCAGTTCTTCACTGTCCTTCCCGTCGCCGTCCCGGATCATCAGGAAGTTGTCTCTGATATAGATCTGATTCATATATTTTAAATTGGCATAGGTCTTGATGTTAGTACAGCTGTTTGTGGTAATAATCGCGATCCGGGAGAGCTTTCCCTCACTGTCATATGTCTCTGAATAATATTTCCGGATCAGAAGCGGGAGCCGGCTCTTATCCTGCTTGCCCTCTACAATAAATACGAAATTTACATTCATCAGGTCATTGGCGGAATATCCCAGATCATCCAGGACAGCGCTGATATCTGTCTTCTCCCGTACCTCCGACAGGCCGTCGTCATTTAAAAATACCTGCCTGATCTGCCTGCTGTTAAAATTGGACAGCAGATTCGGCGAATGGGTGGAAAACATGACCTGATTTTTTCTGGAAAGGCGGTACAGAATATCTCCGGATACTTTCTGAAGCTTCGGATGAAGAAAAATCTCCGGATCCTCCACCATAATAAGATCCGCATTCTGCATTCCCTCTTCCTCATAAGCTTCCAGAAGAGACAGCATATAAATGCTCCGCATTCCTTTTCCCATGCTCCCTGCCGGACGTTTCTCCTGATATCCCGCCTGCCGCACTTCTGCCGTTACAGTCAGCGTCTGTTCAATGTCCAGGTTCATGGAGTAGATGATCTCATCCCTGCCGCCGTTTCTGCGGAAATTTTCATTGACTCTCCGGGAAAACGCGTCCAGATTCAGGTTATAAAGCTTATATTCCAGCAGTTTTGCCGCCTCAAACGCATTCAGCTCTTCTGTTTTTTTCTTATGAATCAGACCGATACAGGAAAAGCAGTGATTGCATTCCTTTGCCATATCAAACATACAGCACCCGGAACGCATCTGCTTGAGCAGATCATCCTCCTGCATCATCAGAAGATCGGCCTGAAACTTCTCCAGATCCCTCTGGGTATCCATAAAATAAATATGGGGAAAAATCTGTGAAATGTAGCTGTTGTTTTTCTGATATCCATCACTGTAACGGATCCGTCCCTCCCGGTTAACGGAAAACTCAAAAGCCAGCACACCGCCGGACTCTTCTCCCGGTTCAAAAGAGGGCAGTTTCCTGCAGAAATCCCGGTACCATGCCTCGTATCTGCGGTAGGAGCTGACCTGGCCAAATCGGTGAAACCGCTTCAGATCCTCATCCGTAATCTGAAGCACTGCCTGAATTTCCACATTCGGGAAATTTTCCCGGAAGTCCTCTTCCTGCACAGTATAGTCCCCGCCCACGGCCCGCACAGCGTCCAGAACAGCCGTTTTGCCCGTGTCGTTTTTTCCCACCAGTATAAGCGCATTTTCAATATCCCGGATATGCATGTCTCTGATAGACTTGAAATTCCGGATTCTCAGCTCTGTAATCTGCATCCTTTTGCCTCCTGTCGCGTATCTTCCTGCAGGCTCCTGATACAAACGCAATGACTTCTGAAACAGCTGTCCCTATAATGAATAGATGGATTCCAGCATATGAGTTCCGCTCTCTGTCTTAAACACACGATCCCTGAACTTATATATGGCCTCACGGCTGTACTGTGATTCATCTGCATTTACCAGATAATCCGCTTCAAGAAGAATCTGATAATCCATTCCTTCTACATTTGTATATGTATGATGATGTGTCACCAGGTAGATAATCCGCTCCTGCATTTCTTCCGGAAGGGCAAATTCCAGAAGAAATGTTCTCAGCAGATCTTCGCTTTCCGCCTCCTGATGGTTCCCGTTTGTATTCCCGTACTTCTCCCGGCAGAGCGGACAGGCAATATCATGGACAATCGCTGCGATCTCCAGGGTATCCTGAGTCTTCTCATCCAGGTTCTCCAGACGTCCGATGGTCTGCGCGTAGGCGTATACTTTCAGAAAATGCCGCACGTCCGAACGGTTTCCCTTATAAAAATCAATCATCTTATTTACAATTCTTTCTTTCATGCTTCTGCCTCCTGCCTGTTCATACTGCGTGATTATTGTATCATTCTTCACAATCCAGTGTCTATACTTTTGTACAAGAGCTGAACATTCCCCAACGGGATGCATATACGAAACTGAAAGATCGAGTAGGGGAGATTTTCTCTCCCCTCTCACACCACCGTACATGCCGTTCGG
>USFD01000093.1 GCA_900553885.1 uncultured Ruminococcus sp. | reverse complement strand
ATCTGTAATACACAGTCAGATAGAGGATCCGGAGACTGTGATCCGGGTCCTTGCAGAAGAACTGGAACTGGAAGAATCAGAGGTAAGAGAGCGGGTAGAAAAGGTATCCTCCATGGAAAAAATTAAAACAAATGTGGAAAAAGCCATCGGGGACAGAATCCGGGAGTATGATCTGGCCGGTGTGAAAGTGGACGAGGACTATAAAAGATATTATCCTTATGATGATCTGGCCTCAAAGGTACTGGGATTTACCGGAGGAGACAATCAGGGAATTATCGGACTGGAAGTGAAGTATGAAGAATATCTGAAGGGAACAAACGGAACAATACTGACGGTTACTGATGCAAGAGGAATTGAACTGGAAGGAGTGGCGGAGGACCGGATCGAACCGGTGGCAGGGGAAACGCTGAAGATCAGTCTGGACTATAATATTCAGGAATACTGTGAGCAGGCCGCTTTAAAGGTTATGGAAGAAAAACAGGCGGACAGTGTGTCTGTTCTGCTTATGAATCCGCAGAATGGCGAAATCTATGCCATGGTAAATGTACCGGAATTCAATCTTAACGATCCCTTCGAGTTAAATACCGGAGACGGGGATTCTCTTTCCGATGAGGAACTGCAGGATGCCCTGAATCAGATGTGGAGAAACGGATGCATCAATGACACGTATGAACCGGGATCGACTTTCAAAATTATTACTTCTGCAGCATGTCTGGAGGAAGGTGTAGTGAGCCTGGATGATACCTTCGTATGTCCCGGGTACCGGATTGTAGAAGACAGGAAGATCCGCTGCCATAAGGTGGGAGGACATGGAACAGAGACCTTTGTAGAAGGAATACAGAATTCCTGTAATCCCGTATTTATGGATATCGGGCTTCGGCTGGGCAGTGACCGGTTTTATGATTATTTTGAACAGTTCGGACTTCTGAAACTGACAGGAGTGGATCTGCCCGGGGAAGCCGGAACAATCATGCATAAACGGGAAGACATCGGAACCGTAGAGCTTGCTACAATGACTTTCGGGCAGTCTTTTCAGATCACACCGATCCAGCTTGCAACGACAGTCAGTTCCATTGTAAACGGAGGAAACAGGATTACCCCTCATCTGGGAGTCGCCGTACAGGACACAGAAGGGAATATTATCGAGGAGTTCAGGTATGATACGGAAAGCGGAATCGTGTCGGAAGAAACTTCCGAGACAATGCAGATGCTCCTGGAAGGCGTTGTGGCCAATGGTTCCGGAAAAAATGCATATATCGAGGGATACTCCATTGGAGGAAAAACGGCTACCTCACAGACACTGCCCAGAAGCGCAAACAAATATATTTCCTCCTTTATCGGATTTGCTCCTGCGGATGATCCCCGGATTCTCGGAATGGTTGTGATTCATAACCCGCAGGGGGTTTATTACGGAGGAACGATAGCGGCGCCTGTTCTGAGAGATATTTACGATAATATCCTTCCCTATCTCGGGATTGAAAAAAGCTGAGTGATGGGTTATACTGTATAGGATGTTCTGGGAGAGGTTTTATTCTTCCATGGAAACAAAAGAGAGGAAGAGGTAGATTTATGAGCAGTCATATTGTGATTCCGGTGCTGATATCATTTGCCGTCAGTCTTGTGCTCGGCCCGGTTGTCATCCCGTTTTTGAGAAAACTGAAAATGAAGCAGACTGAGAGGACAGACGGAGTTCAGTCTCATCTGAAGAAAGCCGGGACTCCTACAATGGGGGGAATTATTATTCTGGCTTCGGTTATAGTAACTTCACTTTTCTATGTAAAAGATTATCCGGCGATTATTCCGGTTCTGTTTCTGACAGTGGCCTTCGGTCTGATCGGTTTTCTGGATGATTATCTGAAAGTTGTGCTGAAAAGGTCAGACGGGCTGATGCCCATGCAGAAGATGGCTCTTCAGATTGTAGTGACTGCAGTATTTGCCTATTATCTTGTGGAAGTGGCGGATGTGCCGCTGACTATGCTGGTGCCTTTTTCCGGCGGATATTATCTTGATATCGGCTGGGTGGCTGTGCCGGTTCTGTTTTTTGCTGTGATCGGTACAGTAAACGGCACAAACTTCACAGACGGACTTGACGGCCTGGCATCCAGCGTTACAGTACTGGTGGCAACGTTCTTTACCGTGGTTGCCATCGGAACAAAGAGCGGCGTGGAACCGATTACCTGCGCGGTGGTCGGCGCGCTTCTGGGCTTCCTGCTTTTCAATGTCTATCCGGCCAGTGTGTTTATGGGTGATACCGGATCCCTCGCGCTTGGAGGCTTTGTGGCAGGAACGGCATATATGATGCAGATGCCGCTGTTTATTATTATTGTAGGATTTATTTATCTCGTGGAAGTTGCATCTGTTATTATTCAGGTGACATATTTTAAAAAGACAGGCGGAAAGAGAATTTTTAAAATGGCTCCCATCCACCATCATTTCGAATTGTGCGGATGGTCCGAAACGCGGGTTGTGGCTGTATTTTCAATCATTACAGCCCTCCTCTGCCTGATTGCTCTGATGGGGGTATAATATTATGGACGTAAAAGGGAAAAAAGTACTTGTATTTGGCTCCGGTATAAGCGGAGAATCAGCAGCAGAACTTCTGCTCAGGCAGGGAGCCGGGGTTGTTCTGTATGACGGAAATGAAAAACTTGATGCAGCGGAAGTGGAAAAGAAGATTACGGACAGCATCCGGGATGCAGGGGACATGTCTGCCCCGGATCTGGAAATCGTGCTTGGCGCGTTCCCGGAGGAAATGCTGGGGGAGCTTTCTCTCGTAGTAATCAGTCCCGGCGTTCCGGCGGATCTGCCCATCGTAGAGAAAATAAGACAGCAGGGCATTCCTGTGTGGGGAGAGATCGAACTGGCGTATGTTTTCGGAAAGGGACAGGTTCTTGCGATTACCGGCACTAACGGCAAGACCACAACGACAGCTCTTCTGGGAGAGATTATGAGCAATGACAGAGAGAGCGTTTTTGTGGTGGGAAACATTGGAAATCCATATACCAGCGTTGTACCCCGGACAGAGGACAGCTCTGTAATTGTAGCGGAGATCAGCAGTTTTCAGCTTGAGACCATACATACATTCCGCCCGAAGGTCAGCGCAATATTAAATATTACACCGGATCACCTGAACCGCCATCATACGATGGAGGCGTATATTGCGGCCAAAGAGCGGATAGCGGAAAATCAGACAGCGGACGATGTGTGTGTGCTTAATTACGAGGATGAAGTGCTGCGCGGATTCGGAAAAAAGACAAAAGCGCAGGTTCTATATTTCAGCAGCAGGCGTAGACTTAAAAGAGGAGTTTATCTTGAAAACGGGGAGATTATTATCGACCTTGGCGAGAAAATTCCGCTGTGCCGTGTGGACAGTCTGCATATTCTCGGAACTCACAATTACGAGAATGTAATGGCGGCCGCCGCAATGGCTTATGCATATGGAGTGCCGGTGGATGTAATCAGAAAAACTGTCTGTGAATTCCGGGGCGTAGAGCATCGGATCGAGTTTGTGGCGGAAAAGAACGGCGTTGCCTTTTATAATGATTCAAAGGGAACAAATCCGGATGCGGCCATCAGAGGAATCCAGGCCATGAACCGGCCTACCATACTGATCGGAGGCGGCTATGACAAAGATTCGACTTATGAAGAATGGATTAATGCCTTTGACGGGAAAGTGAAAAAGCTGGTGCTTCTGGGCGCCACAAGAGATAAAATAGCGGAAACTGCCAGAAGACTCGGGTTTGAAGACATCGTAATGGCAGATACATTTGAGGAAGCTTTCGAAAAATGTGTAGAGTATTCCTGCCCCGGAGATGCGGTTCTGCTTTCACCGGCCTGCGCAAGCTGGGGTATGTTTAAAAACTATGAAGAACGCGGAGATAAATTCAAAGAACTTGTAAATCAGCTTTAAGGAGTGGATTTATATTGGAGCGTTCCGAAAAGAAACGGACATATGATGATACGCTTCTTGTTGTTGTGCTGATTCTTGTGGGAATCGGCCTTGTACTGCTCTACAGCACAAGCGCATACAATGGCAGGGTAAAATTCCATGATTCTTTCTATTATCTGAAGAAACAGGGATTTGCCACTCTGGTCGGGCTTCTGGGCATGGTGATTATTTCAAGAATTGACTATCACAAATGGGTGCCCTTCGCCATACCGGGTTATCTGATGGCTATATTTCTTTCTGTTGCGGTTATGCTGTTTGGCGACGAGTACAACGGGTCCAAAAGATGGCTGTCTTTTGGACCTTTTTCGTTTCAGCCGTCGGAATTCGCGAAAGTTGCGGTGATTCTGTTTCTGGCCTGGCTTGTCAGCAGAAATGTTAAACGGATGGGACGGTTTTCAACGCTCATTCTGATGATGCTGCCGGTTCTGCCCATCGCAGGACTTGTTGGCGCAAGTAATCTGAGTACAGCTATCATTATCCTTGGCATTGCTGTGGTTGTGATTTTTACCGCCAGTCCCAGATATTCGCAGTTTATCTGGATGGGGACGGCAGCCGTGGCGTTTATGGCAGTGTTTCTGGCCATGGAAAGTTACCGGCTGGAACGGATTGCGATCTGGAGAAATCCGGAACAGTATGAAAAAGGCTACCAGACCCTCCAGGGACTGTATGCCATTGGAAGCGGAGGCCTGTTCGGAAGAGGGCTGGGAAACAGCGTGCAGAAGCTGGGCTTCCTTCCTGAGGCACAGAATGACATGATCTTTTCGATTATCTGTGAAGAGCTTGGTCTTGTGGGAGCCTGCATGATCATTTTCCTGTTTCTGATTCTTATCTGGAGATTTTTTGTTATTGCCACCCGGGCCAAAGATCTGTTCGGCGCGCTGATTGCCGGCGGCGCTATGGCCCATATGATGATTCAGGTAATCCTGAACATTGCAGTGGTAACCAATACGATACCCAATACAGGGATTACGCTGCCCTTTATCAGCTACGGAGGGACGTCGGTGGTATTTCTGCTTTGCGAAATGGGGCTTGTCCTGAGCGTGTCCGGTCTGATAGAATAGGGCTTAAGGAGGAGTTTGGATGAAAGGAAAAAAGCACAGAAAGAGAAAAATACTGCCCGTTGTGCTTGGAACAATTGGAGGACTTATACTGGCGGGAGTGATTGTGGTTTTCGGATTCCGCGTGCGTACTTTCGAGGTGGAAGGAAACGTGTATTATGGAGAAAATTCAATCATTACCTGGATACAGAATGATGATCTGGCCGTGAATTCTCTTTATATTCTTGCCAAATATAATTTTATGAATCCGGAAGTGCCTTCTGCGGTGGATAAGATGGAAATATCCCTGAAAAACCCATGGACAGTGCATGTACAGGTAAAAGAAAAAAATATGATCGGCTATGTGGATTATGACGGAGCGTATCTTTACTTTGATCATGAGGGAACAGCTCTGGTCCGGACCAAAAAAGTGGTGGAGGGAGTGCCTTATGTTGAGGGGCTGAGTTTTGATGCTTCCGGCGTGGAACTGGGAGAGCGCCTTCCGGTAGAGGATCCCGGCATCTTTGAAGAAATTGTGGAAGTATCCAGAGGACTGGACAAGTATAAACTTACACCGGACAGACTGGCCTGTGCAGACGGAGGGATACAGATTTCTTTCGGAGGAGTAAAGGTTCTTCTCGGAGAAGACAATTATGATGAAAGGCTGGCCCAGATTGAACCGATCCTGGAAAAACTGAACGAAAAGTATCCGGATACAGCCGGAACACTGCATCTGGAAAATTACGATGCTGCTTCAGAGAATATACCGTTTGTGCCCGGAGAATAGTATAAAAAATCTGAAAAATAGGAAAAAATGTATTGATTATTTGCGGAAAAGACTTTATTATATACTTATTGAATTGGATTGTTCAATAAAAGGGATGTATAAGAGATTAATAAGACGACAAAGGAGGAAATACTCTTGTTAGAAATTAAAACCAACGAATCAGAAGCGGCTGCAAGAATTATCGTTGTCGGAGTCGGCGGCGGCGGAAATAATGCTGTTAACCGGATGATTGACGAGCAGATTGCGGGCGTGGAATTTATTGCAGTGAATACAGATAAGCAGGCGTTACAGCTCTGTAAAGCACCTACATTGATGCAGATCGGGGAGAAACTTACCAAAGGACTTGGCGCCGGCGCACAGCCTGAGGTAGGAGAGAAAGCGGCAGAGGAAAGTTCCGAGGAGATTTCAGCAGCACTCAAAGGTGCGGATATGGTATTCGTTACCTGTGGTATGGGCGGCGGAACCGGTACAGGAGCAGCACCTGTGATCGCACGGATCGCAAAGGAGCAGGGCGCGCTGACTGTCGGCGTTGTCACAAAGCCGTTCCGTTTTGAATCCAAGACAAGAATGCAGAATGCTCTTGCAGGAATTGATAAATTAAAAGAGAATGTTGACACAATTATCGTCATTCCGAATGACAAGCTTCTGGAAGTCGTGGACAGACGCACGACAATGCCGGAAGCGCTGAAAAAGGCGGACGAGGTTCTTCAGCAGGGTATCCAGGGTATTACTGACCTGATCAACGTACCTTCACTGATCAACCTTGACTTTGCGGATATTCAGACGGTTATGAAGGACAAGGGTATTGCTCATATCGGTATCGGAGCAGGACGCGGGGATGACAAAGCGCTTGAGGCGGTTAAGGAGGCAGTTGCCAGTCCGCTGCTTGAGACGACAATCCAGGGCGCATCCAATGTTATTGTCAATGTATCCGGTGATATTACACTTATGGATGCATCAGATGCGGCTGACTATGTGCAGGAGCTTGCAGGAGAAGGAGCAAGTATTATCTTTGGTGCTATGTATGATGATACCAAGTCCGACGAGTGTACGATCACTGTTATTGCCACAGGATTACATAATGTGGGAGGCAGTGCATCCAAGCTTAAGGCGAGACTGGAAGGTCAGCAGAAGAAGGTGGGATCTATCCTTCCGTCAGGGGATTCTCCGGTGAGAAGCCGTCTTGACAGCGAGGGAAGAGCTTCTTCCAGACCCCAGGGAGGTACGATGCCTACTCTGCAGCCGAGGACTCCGTCCAGCAATGTGAAAGAACAGTCTATTAAGATTCCTGATTTCTTTAAAAAATAACAGAAGACAGAAAGAGAGTACCGTACGGTGATCGGAGACGACCGCCGTACGGTATTTTTGTTTTTGGGAAGAAATCCGGAGATGCGCTCTGTCAGCAGAGAGCATCTCCGGATTTCTGTGTCTCAGAAAACAATTTCCTTTCCTTTTGAAATGTCGAAATATAATCCAGATCATTCGCCACCATCTGACAAATTTTCGAAAAGGAGAGGTTTATAATTTCTAGGAAACTTCGGAAAGACAAACGTTTTCCGGAGAAGAATACAAAGGAGAAAGAAGGTGGAGCATGTACTATGAACTGTACATAGATGTGTTTTTTCTGGAAAATTTTATGATTGACACTCTGCTTCTTCTGGCCATCGGGCGCGTAATGAAGTGCGGCAGATCATACGGACGTATTGTTTTGGGCGGAGTACTGGGAAGTCTGCTTACCTGTCTGGTAATTGTTATTCCGCTTCCGGCAGCGGTAAAACTGATCTTTTTCCATGTCATTATAAACAGTCTGATGATAACTGCAGGATTGAAGATAACCAGTGCGGGACAGTTTATAAAAGCATTTGTCCTGCTGTATCTGTCTGCCGTCGTTGCAGGAGGGGCTGTGCAGCTGTTCCGTCCCTGGCTGCGGTATGCGGGCCTGCTCTATGGAGCATTTGCGGCAGGATATATTCTCTTTCTGACTCTGTGGCGGGCAGCGGCGTCTTCCGGAAGACAGGAGGAAGATCTGTTTCCGGTTACACTGTATGCAGGAGAAGAAGAAAAAGAAATATACGCCTTATGGGATACCGGCAATGTTCTTTCAGACCCGGTAACCGGGGATCCGGTAAATATACTGGCGCCCGGGGTGGCGGAAGCGCTGATCTCTGCATCAGAAAGAGAACCGGGATTCCGCTATATTCCTTTTCGCAGTGTGGGCGGAGAAAGTGTTATGCAGGTCTTCAGGGGAGAAAAAATGTGTATTCATATGGAAGAAGACTGCTGGATCATAAAACCACTTCTGGGAATCAGCTGTGTGGAGATTTCTGCGGAGGGAACGTATCAGATGATACTGAATCCGGGAATTTTATCCCGGTGAGAAGAAGACAGAAATAAACTGGAAATAAAAACAGGAGGAGAATAAGATGGTTGTAAAAGTAGCTGTTCCGCAGCGGTTTAAACTGCGGGTTATACCGGAGATCCGGAATCTGATTTTCGGAAGCGGACAGGAGATTCATTACATTGGAGGGACGGAAGTGCTGCCGCCTCCGCTGGAAGGCAGCAGAGAGACGGAAATGATACAGCGGCTGGGAACAGAATATGATGAGGAGGCAAGGAAAACCCTGATTGAGCATAATCTGAGACTGGTTGTATACATAGCAAAAAAATTTGACAACACAGGGGTGGGAGTGGAGGATCTGATCTCCATAGGGACAATCGGACTGATCAAAGCGATTAATACATTTAATCCGACAAAAAAGATAAAACTTGCCACGTACGCATCCCGGTGCATTGAAAATGAAATTCTTATGTACCTGAGAAGAAACAGCAAAACAAAGATGGAAGTATCCATCGATGAACCCCTCAATGTGGACTGGGACGGAAACGAGCTGCTTCTCTCGGATATTCTGGGCACCGAGGAAGATACAATTTACCGGGATCTGGAAAACGAGGCCGAGCGGCGGATGCTGGTCCGGGCGCTGAATAAGCTTTCGAGCAGGGAGAAGCTGATCGTAAGGATGCGCTTCGGGCTTGACAATCCGGAAGGCAGAGAGAAGACCCAGAAAGAAGTGGCGGATATTCTCGGAATTTCACAGTCTTACATTTCAAGGCTTGAAAAAAAGATTATGCAGAGACTGAAGCGGGAAATGGTGAGATATGAGCAGTGAAACTTTACGGAAAGACGGCAGCAGAATCTGCGCTTTTTTTCCGGAAAACAGGTGGATATTTTCCCGGGAAATGATACAATAAAAGAAAAGCGAAAAGGGTTGGTGAGACATATGAAGCTTACTTTTATCGGAGCAGCCCATGAAGTTACGGGTAGCTGTCATTTTCTGCAGGCAGCAGGGAAAAATATCCTGATCGACTGTGGAATGGAGCAGGGACCGGATCTGTATGAAAATCCGGGGCTGCCCATCCCGGAACAGGAAATTGATTATGTGTTCCTGACGCATGCCCATATTGATCATTCCGGCATGCTTCCGCGGCTTGTAAAACGAGGATTTAAGGGACAGATTTTCGCCACATTTGCCACAACTGACCTGTGCAATATTATGCTTCGGGACAGTGCGCATATTCAGGAATTCGAGGCGGAGTGGCGCAACAGAAAAGGAAAACGTGCAGGAAAACCGGAGTATGAGCCGGTATATACCATGCAGGATGCGCTGGATGCCATAGAACTGCTTGTGCCATGCCAGTACAGGGAGCGGATCCGTATATGCGACGGGATTCAGATCCGCTTTACTGATGTGGGACATCTGCTCGGGTCCGCCAGCATCGAAGTGTGGGCCAGCGAAGGCGGGGTGACAAAGAAACTGGTATTTTCCGGAGATGTGGGGAATCTGGATCAGCCCATTCTGAAGGATCCGGCTTATACCAGATCAGCCGATTACGTGATTATGGAGTCCACTTACGGAAACCGGATTCATTCTGCGGAAAAACCGGATTATCTGGGGGAATTTACAAGGATCCTCAAAGAGACGTTTGACCGGAAAGGCAATCTGGTCATTCCTTCTTTTGCCGTAGGCAGAACCCAGGAACTGCTGTACTTTATCCGGGAGATCAAAGAGAGGAACCTGCTTTGCGAATATCCGGATTTTGAAGTGTATCTGGACAGTCCGCTTGCTATTGAGGCGACGAAAGTCTTTACTATGAACATGAAGGACTGCTTTGACGAGGAGGCTCTGGCGCTGGTTAATGCCGGAATCAATCCGCTTGTTTTTCCAGGACTTCATACCTCCACCACAAGCGAAGATTCAAAGATGATTAACTTCATTGAAAAACCAAAGGTGATTATCTCCGCTTCCGGCATGTGTGATGCAGGACGTATCCGCCATCATCTGAAGCATAATCTCTGGAGACCGGAGTGTACGGTCCTGTTTGTAGGATACCAGGCCCAGGGGACTCTGGGGCGGAGACTTCTGGAAGGAGAAAAAAATATCAAGCTCTTTGGAGAAGAAATTGAAGTTCATGCCAGGATTGAGAGTCTCCACGGCGTCAGCGGCCATGCGGATATGAATGGCCTGCTGAAATGGGTGGGAGCATTTGAGACGCCTCTCGAAAGGGTATTTGTGGTTCATGGAGAGGATACGGTCACGGATGAGTTCGCCCGGACAGTTGCAGACCGACTGGGCTGCCGTACATGGGCGCCGTATCCGGGATGTGAGGTAGATCTTCTTGCCAATGAGATCGTAAATGAAGGCATGAAGATTCCTGCAAAGCCAAAGAAAGCGGCCAGGAGAAAAGCGGACAGTGCTTTCGAGCGTCTTGTTGCTGCAGGCAAGAGACTGCTTGATGTGATTTACAGAAACGAAGGGCTCTCAAACCGGGATAAGGCCAGATTTGAAAGCCAGATTAATAATCTGGCCGACAAATGGGAAGAGTAGCAGAACACAAAGCAGTAACCCTTAAAGGAGGATTTGTCAAGGTCTAAAAGTTTATAAAATTTTTCCGCATTCAGAATATCTTTGAGTCATAGTGAGAATCATTCTAATTAGAAAATGCTTAGGAGGATTCTTGCAATGATGGTGAATAAGGTTGAGCTGTGCGGAGTAAACACTTCCAAACTTCCGCTTTTAAAGGAAGAAGAAAAGGCGGAGCTGTTTCAGCGAATTCAGGCCGGCGACGAGGAAGCAAGAGAGAAGTATATCAAAGGAAATCTGAGACTTGTACTCAGCGTAATCAAAAGATTTGAGGGAAGCAGTGAGAATGCGGATGATCTGTTCCAGATCGGCTGTGTAGGACTGATGAAGGCGGTGGATCATTTTGATCCGGACAGACTGGTAAAATTTTCTACTTATGCGGTTCCTATGATCATAGGAGAGATCCGCCGCTATCTGAGAGATAACAGTTCCATCCGGGTAAGCCGTTCCCTGCGGGATACTGCATACAAAGCGATTTATGCAAAGGAAGGGTATGTCAGGCGTTATATGAAGGAACCGACGGTTCAGGAAATTGCAGATGAGATCGGAATTGCAAAAGAAGATGTGGTATTTGCACTGGATGCCATTCAGGTTCCCATGAGTCTTCATGAGCCGGTATACAGCGATGGAGGCGATACTCTGTATGTGATGGATCAGGTCAGCGACAAGAAGAACCGGGAGGAAAACTGGGTGGAAGAGCTTTCTCTGGATGCTGCGATGGAGCGGCTGAATGAGCGGGAGCGGTACATTATTACGCTTCGGTTTTTTGAAGGGAAAACCCAGATGGAAGTGGCCGAGCAGATCCGTATTTCCCAGGCTCAGGTAAGCAGACTGGAGAAAAATGCGCTGAAAACCATGCGGAAATATCTTCTGGGCGAGTAGCTAGCGTAAAATTTTTGTAGGACACATAGAAAAGGGAACACCAGTTTTGTGTTA
>USFD01000092.1 GCA_900553885.1 uncultured Ruminococcus sp. | reverse complement strand
TCGGCGATCCCGTTCCGGTTTCGGCAGCATCCAGACTGGGAATCGGCGATCTGCTGGATCAGGTTATGGAACATTTCCCTGAGCACGGGGCAGAGGAAGAGGAAGATGACCGTCCAAGGGTAGCTATTGTAGGAAAGCCGAATGTGGGGAAATCTTCTATTATCAATCGGCTTCTGGGAGAAAACCGTGTGATTGTTTCTGACGTTGCAGGCACCACAAGAGATGCTGTGGATACAGTTATTGTTCACGACGGAAAAGAGTATGTATTTATTGATACCGCAGGACTGCGGAGAAAGAGCAGAATTAAGGAAGAACTGGAGCGCTACAGTATTATCCGTACCGTGACGGCTGTGGAGCGCGCAGACGTGGTGCTGATGGTAATTGATGCAGCTGAGGGCGTTACAGAACAGGACGCCAAAATTGCGGGGATTGCCCATGACAGAGGCAAAGGAGTTATTCTTGTAGTCAATAAATGGGATGCCATTGAAAAAAATGACCGGACGATGCGGGAATATGAGAGCAGAATCCGGCAGGTGATTTCCTATATGCCGTATGCGGAGATTATGTACGTATCTGCTGTTACAGGCCAGAGACTGAACCGCCTGTACGATATGATAGATATGGTAATCGCAAATCAGACCATGCGGATCGCCACAGGAGTTCTCAATGAGATCATGACAGAGGCGGTCGCCATGCAGCAGCCCCCTTCGGATAAGGGGAAGAGGCTGAAACTGTATTATATTACGCAGGTTTCCGTGAAGCCTCCGACATTTGTTATTTTTGTGAATGATAAGGAACTGATGCACTTTTCCTATACCCGATACCTGGAAAATAAGATCCGGGAGGCATTCGGATTCCGGGGGACGCCGCTTCGGTTTATTATCAGGGAGAGAAAGGAAAAGGAGCGGTAAAGTATGGAACGATTAATCTGTCTTGCGGTTGGATATGTATGCGGCCTGCTTCAGACCGGATATCTGATCGGAGAAATGAGCCATGTGGATATCCGGAAAAAAGGAAGCGGAAATGCCGGAACAACAAATGCGCTGAGAGTGCTGGGATGGAAAGCGGGACTTCTGACGTTTGCAGGAGATGTGCTGAAATGTGTGGCAGCGTTTCTGATTGTATATTACATGTATCGGGGAAGTGAATGCAGACCGCTTCTTACTATGTATGCGGGAGCCGGGGTTACCCTGGGACATAATTTCCCGTTTTACATGGGATTCAAGGGTGGAAAGGGCATTGCCGTTATGGCCGGGCTGGTTCTGGTAAACAGTTTCTGGCATCTGCCGTCCAGCCTGTTGATGATTCCGGTGACACTGGCATGTTTCCTTGTGCCTGTCATTATAACAAGATACATATCTGTCGGTTCTCTGGCAGCTTATACTGTGTTTCTGATTGAAATGATTATTATGGGACAGCTTGACTGGCTGGATATGGAGGCCGGATACCGGTATGAACTCTATGCAATTCTGTTCCTCCTGACCGCTCTTGCATGGTACCGTCACAGGGCAAATCTCGGGCGTCTTCTGAAAGGAACGGAAAATAAATTCGGAGCAAAGAAAAAGGAGTAAAGAGTTATGGCAAAAGCAGGTGTACTGGGAGCAGGAAGCTGGGGAACTGCACTGTCGGTTCTTCTCTGCGATAATGGACATCAGGTGACAATGTGGTCCATTGATGAAAATGAAGTCAGAATGTTGAATGAAAAGCGGGAACATGAAACAAAGCTTCCGGGTGTAAAACTTCCGGACCAGCTGACGGTTACAGGTGATCTGGAAGGTACGGTAAAGGGAAAAGATTTTCTTGTGCTGGCTGTTCCGTCACCGTTTACAAGATCTACGGCAGCCAAAATGTGTCCCTATGTGGCTGACGGACAGATTATTGTGGATGTGGCGAAAGGAATTGAGGAAGCGACTCTTATGACGCTGTCCCAGCAGATCCGGCAGGAAATTCCCCAGGCGGATGTGGCAGTTCTCTCCGGACCAAGCCATGCAGAGGAGGTCGGAAGAAGACTTCCTACGACCTGTGTGATCGGAGCAACAACAAGAAAGACCGCAGAATACCTGCAGTCCATGTTTATCAGCAAGGTATTCCGCGTCTATACAAGTCCGGATATTCTCGGCATTGAGCTGGGCGGCTCTCTGAAAAATGTGATTGCCCTGGCGGCAGGTATTGCAGACGGCCTGGGATACGGGGATAATACGAAAGCAGCTCTGATTACCAGAGGAATTGCCGAGATTGCAAGACTGGGCGTGAAAATGGGCGGCAAAATCGAAACGTTTTCCGGACTGACCGGAATCGGTGATCTGATCGTCACCTGTGCCAGTGTTCACAGCCGCAACCGGAAAGCGGGTTATCTGATCGGACAGGGCCGGACTGTCCAGGAGGCAATGGACGAGGTGAAAATGGTGGTGGAAGGCGTGTATTCCGCCAAGGCAGCGGCAAAACTGGCGGAAAAATATCAGGTATCCATGCCGATTGTGGACGAAGTAAACAAGGTGCTTTTTGACGGGAAGGCTCCGTCCGAGGCAGTGGATGATCTGATGATGCGGGAATCCAAAAGCGAGAACCATACCCTTCAGTGGGAAGAATAATTTTTAAGAAGAATAAAGTCATACCCCCTTTTACAGCTGCATACACTGGTATCAGCAGAACAAGGGGGTATTTTTATGGATTCATTTCAGGTATACAGTGATATGAAAGCCCGGACGAACGGCGAGATTTATATCGGCGTTGTAGGCCCGGTGCGGACAGGCAAGTCAACTTTTATCAAAAGGTTTATGGATCTTCTGGTGCTGCCGAATATGACTGACGAGCATGCCAGAGAGAGAACGCAGGATGAACTTCCCCAGTCGGCTTCCGGTACGACGATTATGACTACAGAGCCTAAGTTTGTACCAAAAGAAGCGGCTGCTGTAAGGCTTTCAGATGATGTGGAGGTGAAAATCCGGCTGATTGACTGTGTGGGGTATATGGTGGAGGGCGCTTCAGGGCATATTGAAAATGACGTGGAGCGTCAGGTAAAAACCCCCTGGTTTGAGTATGAGATTCCCTTTACAAAAGCAGCTGCGATAGGAACCCAGAAGGTGATTCACGATCATGCCACAATCGGATTTGTTGTTACAACGGACGGCAGCGTGACCGATCTCCCCAGAGAAAATTATATTCCCGCGGAGGAGAAAACGGTAAAGGAGCTTCAGTCTATCGGAAAGCCGTTTCTGATACTTTTAAACTGTCAGAAGCCTTATTCGGATGAGGCGCAGGCACTGGCAGAAGAACTGGGAGAAAAATACAAGGTGCGGGTTGTCCCGGTGAACTGTGAACAGCTGAAGACGGAAGATATCCATGAGATTATGCGTCAGATCCTTTATGAATTTCCTGTAACAGAGGTGGAATTTTATGTGCCCCGCTGGGTGGAGATGCTTTCCAGAGAACATCGAATCAAACAGGATCTGCTGTCCAATATTAAAACGATCATGGATGGAATGAGTGACATCCGAAGTGCTGTGTCCGGATCCGTTGAAGCAGAAAGTCCGTACATAGACCAGATTACTGTCACAAAGGTGGAGATGGACACCGGAAGAGTTCAGATCCAGATCAGTTTTGAACAGAAGTATTATTATGAAGTGCTGAGCGAACTTACCGGCACCCAGATCAGCGGCGAATACGAGCTGATCCGCACGATGAAAGAACTTTCAGCCATGAAGCAGGAATTCAGCCAGATTAAAGACGCCTTTGCAGATGTGAAAATGAAAGGATACGGGGTGGTAAGCCCTTCCAGAGAAGACATTAAACTGGAGGAGCCGGTGATCATTAAGCAGGGAAGCAAATATGGAGTGAAGATACGTTCCGAGGCGCCTTCCATCCATATGATACGTGCAAATGTAGAGACAGAGATCGCACCTATTGTGGGAAATGAACAGCAGGCCCAGGACCTTGCAGACTATATTAAAAAAGAAAGCGAGAGCCCGGAAGGGGTATGGGGAACAAATATATTCGGAAAATCAGTGGAAGAACTTGTCATGGAGGGAATGCGCAATAAACTGACCATGATCAATGACGAAAGCCAGATGAAACTTCAGGATTCTATGCAGAAGATTGTAAACGATTCCAATGGAGGGCTGGTGTGTATCATTATCTGAAATTCGGAGTTGGTGAAATGAACTTGAATTAAGAAATACCGGAAAATATTCAGGACTTCCGGGATAGAATGGGACGGAGACGCGGGGGTGCGGGAACCTGCCTCCGTTCCGGAATTGAAGAAAAAAATAAGGGCCTCAGGATCTGATTAAAAGCAGAGCCAGAGATGAAAAACTCGCTTCGCTCAGACAATTTCATCTCTGACTCTAACATCAGTTCCTGAGGTCCTTGTTTTTTCTAACAATTCCTCCAAGTCACCAGGTTCCCGCACCCCGCGTCTCCTGTGTATTCCAGCCGTGAGAAATTCCTGATTATTCCCGTCTTTCCAAACAGAAGTTCCTTTCGCAATTCCTCATAAAACAAAAGCAGAGGAGAGCTTTAACGGCAAAGGCGGCGGTTGGACAGGGGAAAGTCGGAACTTCTCCGAATGCAACTGCCCGGATCCTGAGAATTCTTAGTACCTGTCCGGGTCACCTGCCGTTTTCAGCCTTAAAGCCCCCTTTCCTTTTGTCTTTTGAGGAATTGCGAAGGAATTTTTCGGACTGAGAAACAGAAAAATGAAAGGCCAGGAAGTTTTTTGATGCACCTTTCAGAAGAGGGGGACAGGGAATTCTGATGGTTCTGGAATGAGTTAAGAAAAATAACGGAATCAGAATTCCCTGTCCCCTTCTTCTGAATGCGTCTTTCAAACACTTTCCTGACTTCTTATTTCTTTTTGCTGCTGCCGGAGATTCCCTTCGAAAAATCCGAATTCCCAAAGGTTCCCTTATTGGCGAAGAGGGGATATAATATGTTTACGGATTAAGATATACTTAGGAGACGGTAAGGATGCAAAGTAAGAATGTATATGAAGGGGTGTTGTCGTTCCGGGGAGTATGGCGGGAATATCAGGCAAGGATCCTCCGGGAGGCGGACACTTATCTGGAAGATAAAAGAATCCATATTGTGGCGGCCCCGGGCGCCGGAAAAACGACACTCGGAATTGAGCTGATACGAAGAAGCGGAAAGCCCTGTCTGATTCTTTCTCCAAGGATTATTATACAGCAGCAGTGGCTGGGGAGAATTCGTGAATCCTTTGTATCTCCGGGAAAAAGAAAAGAGGCGGAGCAGTATTTTTCTGACGATATACGCTGTCCCGGACTGATTACATCTGTGACCTATCAGACTTTGTTCTGCGGCATGACCGGGAAAAGTGAGGACGGGGATGAGACAAAGGAAAAGGGAGAAGAGGAAGAAACAGATTTTTCGGGCTTTCAGCTGATCCACACGCTGAAAAAGGCGGGGATCGGCACAATCTGTCTGGATGAGTGCCATCATCTGAAAAGCGAGTGGTGGAAGGCTCTGGAGGCTTTTATGAACCAGATCGGAGATGTGACAGTGATTGCTCTGACGGCAACACCGCCCTATGATTCTACACCGGGACAATGGGAGAGGTATATACGAATGTGCGGCCCTGTTGATGCAGAGATAACTGTGCCGGAGCTTGTCAGAGAAGGCAGTCTCTGCCCGCATCAGGACTATGTATGGTTTAATTACCCGTCTGCGGAAGAAGACCGGCAGGTGTGCCGCTTCCGGGAGACAGCGGATCATATGTTTCAGATTCTGATGGAGGACAGGCAGCTTTATGAAATAGCGGCTTCTCATAAGGCGCTTTTCAGATATGAGGAATTCTGTGATTCTATGCTGGAGAATCCGGAGTACCTGTCTGGCCTTCTTATTTACTGCCAGGCCCGGGGAATTCCGTTTTCCGGTCAGTGGCTCCGGGTCCTGGGAGTAAACGTTCTTCCGGAAATGGATGAAAAGTGGATGGGGCATTTCCTTCAGGGGATTCTTTACGGCAGCGGGGACTGCTGCACGGTTCCGGAAGAATTCAGAGCTGTTCTTGAAAAAGAGCTGAAAGCAGGAGGCCTTCTTAGGCAGCGAAAGGTGGATTTCCTTGTAAATGACAAACTGGAGAAAATGCTAATCAACAGCAGCGGAAAAATGAACAGTATTCTGCAGATAGCTGCGTGCGAACATGCTTCTCTTGGGGAAAATCTAAGAATGCTGATCCTGACCGACTATATCCGGCAGGAGTACAGAGACGCGATTGGAAATCCGGAAAGAGAGCTTCCGGCAACCGGAGTTCTTCCGGTATTTGAACTGCTGAGACGAAAAGGAGCAGGATGGAGGCTGGGGGTTCTCTGCGGAACACGCATCATTCTTCCGGATACGGCTGTGGAAGCATTCCTTGAGGAGGTCGGGAGTAAGAATTCCGGGGAGTTCCCTGCATTTCGCAGGCTGATGGGCGCAGAGGGGGAAGCGCTGGGATACAGCGAATTGTGTCTTACAGGAAAAAAAGATGCCTGTATCCGGGCTGTGACCCGTGTGTTTGAACGCGGGTATATACAGATCCTGACCGGAACCCGATCTCTGCTGGGAGAAGGATGGGATTCTCCCTGTGTTAACTCCCTGATTCTGGCAAGTTATGTAGGGGCCTATGTAACGTCTGCACAGATGCGCGGAAGAGCGATCCGCAGAGATATGAAACATCCGGATAAAGTGAGCAATATCTGGCATCTGGTATGCATCTGTGATGCGAAAGAATCAAAGGAAAAGAGAAGGATGGGAATTGAAAATCCGGAACTGTCCGAAGATTATTATACTCTGAAGCGGAGAATGGAAGGCGTGCTGGGTGTGAGCTATGACGGAAATGTGATCGAGAACGGAATAGAGCGGATGTCCGTTATATCTGCGCCATTTACCCGAAAGCATGTGGCAGAAATGAATGAGGAAATGGCAGTCAGAAGCGGACAAAGAGATACTGTGGCGCAGCAGTGGAAGAATGCCCTGCCGCCGGGCGGCAGACTGGAAATTGCAGAGTCGTGTGCGGTAAAACGCAAATCACTGCGCCGCGGGATCAGATTTTATCATGCACTGGCAGCTCAGATTATCTGTACCATAATTCAGATCTGCAATATGCTTTTCCGTTTTTTAATTCGAACAGGAAGAGGCTGGGAAAATCCGGCGTTTTTCCTGATTACAGGTTTATTCTTTTTCTGCACGGCTGTATATGGAAACAGAATTATCCGGCTCTTTTTCCCGGAAAAAAGATTTCATGCTCTTGGAAATTCCGTGCTTGCGGCCCTGAGGGAAGCCGGCTGTATTACTTCAGCATGCCAGGTTATGACAGAGAGGAGCGGAGAATTTACATTTTATTGCTGGCTTCAGGGAGGAACAGAACGGGAAAAAAAGATTTACGCGGATTCTCTCCGGCAGGTAATGGCTCCGGCCGGGAATCAGCGCTACCTGCTTACCGGGGGCAGAAAAGAGTATTACTGTGTGCCGGAAGTGTTTGCCGGTTCCCGTCAGAAGGCGGAAATTTTTCAGAGAGCCATGCAGTCCTCTATGGGAAAATACCGTCTGGTATACACCAGAAATCCCTCCGGACGCAGAGTGCTTCTTGAAGCCAGGGCCTCGTCTTTCTTTAACCTCAATGACCGATGTGCGGATCAGAAAAAATATGTCAGAGGAAATTTAGAATAAGAAAATACAGAAAAGAAAGAAGGAAACGCAGAAACTAAAGCTTGAACCCGGACACAGGGGATATTATAATACAAGGAAAGGGCTTAATGGAGGCAAAAAAATGAGTGTACTATATGAAAAACTGGAAACCTGCTATAAATATTATCGGTCAGTAACTGATTTTGTGCCCAGGGTAGGACTGATTCTCGGTTCAGGGCTGGGCGGATATGCAAAGAATATGAAAGTAGAAAAGGAGATTCCTTACGGAGATATTCCGGGATTCCCGGTGTCTACCGTGCAGGGGCATGACGGGAAATTCCTGCTGGGATATATCGGAGATGTTCCTGCTGTTGTTATGAAGGGCAGGGTTCATTATTACGAGGGATATTCTATGCAGGACGTTGTTCTTCCGACCCGTCTGATGAAACGGATGGGAATAGAGATTCTTTTCCTTACCAATGCATCCGGGGGAATAAAAAAAGGATTCCGGGTGGGAGATTTTATGATGATTACAGATCAGATCTCCAGTTTTGTTCCTTCTCCTCTGATCGGCGAAAATGTATCCGAGCTGGGGGAAAGGTTCCCGGATATGACGCATATTTATGATCCGGATCTGATGAATCTGATCCGGAAAACAGCAGAAGAGGAGAAGATTGCCATTCAGGAAGGTGTTTATCTGCAGACTACAGGACCGAATTTTGAAAGTCCGGCGGAGATCCGGATGTATGCGGCGCTGGGGGCAGATGCTGTGGGAATGAGTACGGCATGCGAGGCTATGGCGGCGCGTCATGCGGGAATACGCGTGTGCGGAGTTTCCTGTATTTCCAATATGGCAAGCGGGTTATCTGATGAAGAACTGAGCCATCTGGACGTCCAGGCTGTTGCTGATCAGCGGTCCGGAGATTTTGAGCGGCTTGTAACGAAAACGATTGAACAGATGTAGAGAAAGGAACGGGCAGGAAGATGAAAACAAGGATATATAATGCAAGAGTACTTTCTATGGAGCCGGATCAGCCCATATTTGACGGAGAGATCTGGATCAACGGTGATACGATTTCTTATGTCGGGCCGGAAAAAGACGGAGGAGAAACAATCTGGGACGAACAGATTGACGCACAGAGAAATCTGATTCTGCCTGGTTTTAAAAATGCGCATACTCATTCTGCCATGACATTTCTGCGCTCTCATGCAGACGATATGAAGCTGGATGAATGGCTGAATACAAGAGTATTTCCGGCAGAGGCAAAACTGACCGGAGAAGACGTTTACTGGCAGACAAAACTGGCAGTGATGGAGTATCTGACCAGCGGTATTACCGCCGTATTTGACATGTATATGTTCCGGGCAGACGGCGCCAAAGCCATGCGGGAGTGCGGTTTCCGCAACGTGTTCTGTGAGAGTATCAATAATTTCGGAGGAACTCTGGAACAGGTTGAGGCAGATTATCATACTTATAATCAGGATGAGGACAGGCTTATTTCCTATCAGCTGGGATTTCATGCAGAATATACAACCAGCCGGGAAATGATGGAGGGCCTGGCTGCGATTTCTGAAAAATATCAGATTCCTGTGTATGTGCACTGCTCAGAGACAAAAAAGGAAGTGGAGGACTGCAGAACAAGAACAGGCATGTCCCCTGTGGCATATATGGATTCTCTGGGGCTCTTCCGGCACGGAGGCGGACTGTTCCACGGTGTGCATATGGACGAAGGAGACTTCGACATTATTAAAAAGCGTGGATTGTATGTGGTTACCAATCCGGCTTCCAATCTGAAACTCGCAAGCGGCATTGCCCCGGTAAAAAGATATCTTGATGAAGGAATTCCGCTGGCGATCGGAACGGACGGAGCAGCAAGCAATAACTGTCTGGACATGTTCCGGGAAATGTTTCTTGTGACCGGACTTCAGAAAGTGGTATGTGATGATCCGGAGGTGGTTCCCGCCAGAGAAGTGCTTCAGATGGCAACTGTAAACGGCGCGCATGCGATGGGGCTTCCGGAATGCGACAGGCTGGCGCCGGGGAAAAAGGCGGATCTGATTATGATTGATCTGATGCAGCCGAATATGCAGCCGCTTCAGAACATTGAGAAGAATATCGTATACAGCGGAAGCAAGCAGAATGTAAAGATGACTATGGTTGGAGGAAAAGTCCTTTACCGGGACGGGGAATTTTTCATAGGATGCAGTCCGAGCAAGATCTATGAGAAAGCCGGTGAGACTGTAAAAAGAATTTTAGGAGCAGGGGACTGAGAATCCTTTGCGGACAGACATTAGAAAAGAGATTTACAAAACAGACAGGAAAATGGAAGAATCCGCGGAGGCGGAGTATAGAAGAAAGGGGTACTTATGATGAGAGCAGCAATATTTACGATAGATTCCGGTATTTATAAAGCCAAAGCTGAGAGCGCGGCAGCTACGGCGCTGAAGCGCATGCTGGAGAAGGTCGGATTTCAGGTAAAGGCGGCGGGAGCGCTTCCCAGTGACAGAGCTATGACGGCTGAGGTTATGAGACAGCTTTCCGATTCATCCGCTGTTGATCTGATTCTGACTACAGGCGCGGTAGAGTACGGAGAAGAAGACTGCGCGCCGGATGCGCTGATGGATGTGGCGGACAGACTTCTGCCGGGAATACCGGAAGCGCTGAGAGCCTACAATATCCGTTATTCAAAGAAAATCATACTGGACCGTTCCGCTGCAGGCATAAGAAAGAAAACCCTGCTGATCAATCTTCCGGAGAGTGCAAAGACAGCAAAAGACGATATGGAGTATATTCTTCCGGAAGTGGTGCAGGTTGTGGAGGAACTCAGTTTATGATAAAAGTGACATACCTGGGGCACAGCGGTTTTCTGGCAGAAGTGGAGGATATGTATCTCCTGTTTGACTACTATAAGGGAGAGCTGCCGAAGATGGATCCGGATAAAAAGATGGCTGTTTTTGTCAGCCATTCTCATTATGACCACTACGGAAAGGATATTTTCCGCCTCAGGGATATATTTCAGCAGATCCGGTTTATTCTTTCAGACGATATACCTGCGCAGGAGGAAGAGGATGTTATTTTTGTCCGGCCAAATGAGCACAGAGAAATCCTGGGGCTTGATATTACGACCCTTCGTTCCAATGATGAAGGGGTGGCTTTTCTTGTGAAATATAAAAACCGAACAATCTATCACGCCGGTGATCTGAACTGGTGGCACTGGGAAGGAGAACTGGAGGAATATAATACCAAAATGCGCCGGTCCTATCAGTCAGAGATCAATAAGCTTCAGAAAGAGAAGATTGATGTGGCGTTTGTCCCTGTTGATCCGCGCCTGGGAGAGCAGTACTGCTGGGGGCTGGACTGCTTTATGAAGCGTACGGAAACTGCAAGGGTTTTCCCTATGCATTTCTGGGAAACGTATGATATATTCGACCGCCTTCTCCTGGAGAAATGTACCGAAGATTATCAGGATAAAATAGTGAGAATTGACAAAGAAGGACAGTCTTTTCTGCTGGACGGTTAAAAATCTGCGGAGATAAGGGAAAGGAGAAAAAATGGTTGTAAAAATATATACAGACGGGGCGGCCCGGGGGAATCCGGACGGACCCGGCGGATACGGCAGTGTGCTTGAATACGTGGATTCCAAAGGAAAACTACATGTAAAGGAACTTTCAAGAGGATATGTCCGTACGACAAATAACCGGATGGAACTGATGGCAGTGATTGCCGGACTGGAAGCTCTCAATCGTCCGTGTACGGTGGAAGTTTATTCGGATTCTCAGTATGTCGTCAATGCATTTAACCAGCACTGGGTGGACAGCTGGATAAAAAAAGGCTGGAAAAGAGGAAAAAATGAGCCGGTAAAAAATATTGATCTCTGGAAACGTCTTCTTCAGGCAAAAGAACCCCATAGTGTATCTTTTCACTGGGTAAAAGGCCATGACGGACATCCGCAGAACGAACGCTGCGACCAGCTTGCTACTTCTGCGGCGGACGGAGATGATCTGAGCGTTGACGAAGGCGTCTGAAAATAGTATAATGAAAATCTGTGTTAAGTAAGACAGACAATCGCGGCTGCAGGTGCCGAAAGGCCGCAGACGAGGAAAGTCCGGGCTTCACAGGGCAGGATG
>USFD01000091.1 GCA_900553885.1 uncultured Ruminococcus sp. | reverse complement strand
CCTATGCAGGTGAGACGACAGTGCTCCATTTTCTGGAGGTACTCCGTGACCGCATAGGTTTCGACACGTTAAAGGAGAAAGTGACAGCTCCGCTTACCGGCAAAAAGATAGGCGCTTACTACGGATGCCTGCTTCTTCGCCCAAGCGGGCTTCTGGAATTCGACGATCCGGAGAATCCGTCCATCATCGAGGACTTCATCCGGGCCATCGGTGCAGAGCCGGTGATCTATCCATACAGAAACGAGTGCTGCGGCGGCTACATATCCCTGAAAGAAGAGGATCTGTCAAAAGAAATGTGCAGAAAGATTGAGGAGAGTGCATCCGGATTTGGTGCAGATATGCTGATTACAGCCTGTCCTCTGTGTATGTACAACCTGAATAAAAATAACGGCGGTAATCTGCCGGTATACTACTTTACAGAGCTCCTGGCAGAGGCGCTGGGTGTGAAAGAGGAGGTGAAGGAACAGTGAAAACAGAACAGAAACGCGCAGAAATGATTAAGGAAATCAGCGGAGTAAATCCTCTGAAGTGCATGAAGTGCGGCAAATGTTCGGCTTCCTGTCCTTCCTACAATGAAATGGATATCAAACCTCATCAGTTTGTTTCCTATGTGATCAATGAAGATATTGAGTCACTTGTAAATTCAAAATCCCTCTGGAAATGTCTTTCCTGTTTTGCATGCATAGAGAGATGCCCCCGGGATGTAAAGCCGGGCAAACTTATCGACGCGGCAAGACAGATTGTTGTGCGTGAGAGAGGAAAGGATTACCTGACTCCTGATGAAATTCCGGAGCTTGTTGATCCGGACACACCGCAGCAGCTGCTTGTAAGTGCATTCAGAAGATACAGGAGGTGATAAAAGGTGCAGAGAATAGGAGTATTTGTCTGCCATTGCGGAACAAATATCGCGGCAACGGTAGACGTGAAGAAAGTTGTGGAGATGGCGCTCCATGAGCCGGGCGTTGTTCACGCTGAGGATTATGCTTACATGTGTTCTGAGGCGGGACAGGAACTGATCCACAAAGCCATTAAAGAAAAACAGCTGACCGGACTTGTTGTCTGTTCATGTTCTCCGCGTATGCATGAGACTACATTCAGAAATGCAGCGGAAAAAGCGGGCTTAAACCCGTATATGGTAGAAATCGCAAACATCCGTGAGCACTGTTCCTGGATCCATAAAGATATCGAAGAGGCAACGGAAAAAGCAGTGATCCTGATGCGTGCGGCGGTTGCAAAAGTAAACCTTGACACGCCGCTTCAGCCGGGCGAGAGCCGTGTGACAAAGAGAGCTCTTGTGATCGGCGGAGGTATTGCCGGCATTCAGTCAGCTCTGGATATTGCGGAGGCGGGATATCCGGTAGATATTGTGGAGAAAACCCCAAGTATCGGAGGAAGAATGTCACAGCTTGACAAGACATTCCCGACACTGGACTGTTCTTCCTGTATCCTGACACCAAAGATGGGAGAAGTGAACGCACATCCGCTCATTAACATCTATACATACAGTGAAGTAGAGAGCGTGTCCGGTTTTGTGGGTGACTTTACAGTTGAGATCCGCAAGAAGGCAAGAAGCGTGGATATGAATAAATGTACAGGCTGCGGACTGTGCCAGGAAAAATGTCCGAGCAAGAAGACTCCCAGCGAGTTTAACCGCGGTCTGAGCACAAGAAGTGCTATTTATACACCGTTTGCGCAGGCGGTTCCGAATGTTCCGGTTATCGACCGTGATGCCTGCATCAAGTTCAAGACAGGAAAATGCGGAATCTGCTCAAAAGTATGTCAGGCCGGCGCAATCGATTATGAACAGAAGGACGAGATTGTTACAGAGAAGTACGGTGCAATTGTAGTTGCAACAGGCTTTGATATGATCAAGCTTGATAAATACGATGAGTATGCATACAGCCAGAGCAAAGATGTTATCACATCTCTGGAACTGGAGCGTATTATGAATGCTGCCGGACCGACAGGCGGACATCTGGAGCGTCTTTCTGACGGAAAGGCACCGAAGGAAATCGTATTTATCCAGTGTGTCGGAAGCCGGTGCGCAGATGACAGAGGCAAGAGCTACTGCTCAAAGATCTGCTGTATGTACACTGCAAAACACGCAATGCTGATCCGTGATAAATATCCGGATACAAATGTAACTGTTTTCTACATTGATGTAAGAACACCGGGCAAGAACTTTGACGAGTTCTACCGCAGAGCCGTAGAGGACTATGGTGTAAATTATATCAAGGGACAGGTCGGAAAAGTTATTCCTCAGCCGGACGGAAAACTTCTGGTACAGGGAGCAGACCTTCTGGATAATAAACAGATTCTGAAAGAAGCGGATATGGTTGTCCTTGCCGCTGCTATTGAGCCAAACCCGGATGTAAGAAAGATCGCTACTATGCTGACTGCAAGTATTGATACAAACAATTTCCTTACAGAAGCTCATGCGAAGCTTCGTCCGGTCGAGTCGCCGACAGCAGGTATTTTCCTTTCCGGTGTCTGCCAGGGACCGAAAGATATTCCGGAAACTGTTTCACAGGCAGGAGCTGCTGCCGTAAAGGCCATCGGACTGCTTGCGAAAGACAAACTGCTGACCAATCCGTGTACGGCACATTCCGACGAACTTCTGTGCAACGGATGTTCCCAGTGTGCAAATGTTTGCCCGTACGGAGCAATCAGCTATGAGGATAAAGAGGTGAATGACCACGGAGTCCGCGAGACAAGACGGATTGCTGTTGTAAATGATGCGCTTTGTCAGGGATGCGGCGCTTGTACTGTAACATGTCCGTCCGGAGCAATGGACCTGCAGGGATTCTCTAACAGACAGATCTTAGCGGAGGTGGATGCGATATGTCGATAGAAAAGAAGGAAGAATTCAGACCAAAGATCGTTGCGTTCTGCTGTAACTGGTGCAGTTATGCAGGCGCTGACCTGGCGGGAAGCAGCCGTATGTCCTATTCGGCAGATGTTAAGATCATCCGTGTTCCCTGCTCCTGCCGTGTCAATCCGATGTTTATTTTAAGAGCTTTTGAGAGAGGAGCGGACGGTGTGATCATGTGCGGATGCCATCCCGGCGACTGCCATTACACATCCGGAAACTTCTATGCAAGAAGACGTATGACTCTGCTGTTCTCCATGCTGGATTATATCGGAGTAGAAAGCGGACGTACCCGTGTAGAGTGGGTATCTGCCGCCGAGGGCGCAAAATTCTCCCAGACTATGCATGAGTTTGTGGATAAGATCACATCCCTTGGCAAAAACGTAAGATTGGAGGATTTAAGATGCAGGAATTAATCAACCGCGCAAAAGAGCTTCTGGCCGACGGAACTGTGGCAAGAGTGCTCGGATGGAAAGCCGGGGACCTGCCTTACAATCCGGAACCGGCTTACTTTGAGAAAGAAGAAGACTTTGCAGATTTCGTATACAATGGATTCTGCGGAGCAAATTTAAGCAAATATATGATCGAGGCTTCCAAACTGGAAGGAAAGACGCTTGTCTGCCTGAAGCCCTGTGATACATACAGCTTCCAGGAGCTGATGAAAGAGCATCGGGTTGACCGCGACAAAGCGTACATTATCGGTGTGGGCTGCAAAGGAAAGCTTGATATTGAAAAGATCAAAGCAATGGGCATCAAAGGAATTAAGAGCATCTCCGGCGCGGAGATCGAGGATGACGCAGAAACACTGACGATAGATACTATCTACGGCGAGAAGACCTGCGCGTACAAAGATGCCATGCTTGAAAGATGCCATGTGTGTAAGGGCAAGGATCACATGATCTTCGACGAAGTGATCGGCGAGTCAAAAGAGACGAAAGATGCGGACCGTTTTGCAGAAGTGGAAAAGATTGAGGCAATGAGCCCGGAAGAGAAATTCGCATTCTTCCAGAAAGAGCTGAGCAAATGTATCCGCTGCAATGCCTGCCGCAATGTATGTCCGGCATGCAGCTGCCGTAAGTGTGTGTTCGACAGCAATAAGTTTGACAGTGCGCAGAAGGCGAATGTTGACTCCTTTGAGGAGAAAATGTTCCACATTATCCGCGCATTCCATGTAGCCGGAAGATGTACGGACTGTGGAGAGTGCAGCAGAGTATGTCCGCAGGGAATTCCGCTCCATCTGTTCAACCGCAAGTTTATCAAGGATATCAATGAACTTTACGGCGAGTACCAGGCAGGCGCGGATCTGGAACCGAGAACCCCTCTTACCAGTTATGAGTTTGAGGATGCTGAGCCGGGAATTGTGGCAGAAAGGGGATAATGTATGTATAAGATCGCAAAAGAAAATCTGACGGCATTATTTCAGAAGATTGCCGCAGAACAGGAATTATATCTGCCCGTAAAAACTGCTGATAAAGTAAATTTCGGCGTGTGGACAGAGGACGCAGAGGTTGACCTGGATACATTAAAAACCGTAAAATCTCCGAAAGATGTCTTTTTCCCGCAGAGCGAGACTCTGTATACATGTATCAGAGACGGTAAGAAGATCAAGGTAGAGCCTGAGGCGTTAAAAGAACAGAATTTTGTTGTATTTGGCATGAAAGCCTGCGACGTAAAAGGTGTGGAAGTACTGGACAGAGTCTTCCTTGTAGATCCGCTGGATACGTTTTACGCTGCAAGAAGAGACCACGGAACCATCGTTGCCCTTGCCTGTCATGAACCGGAAGAAACCTGCTTCTGCAAGGTGTTCGGTGTGGATGCGGCGGATCCGTCGGCAGCTGACGTTGCCACATGGATGATCGGAGAGGAACTGTACTGGAAGGCCCTGACAGAAAAAGGCGAGGCCCTGACAGAGGCAGTGAAAGATCTTCTCACCGAAGACGGCGCGGCGGAAGAAACCGTTGAAAAAGAAAAAGAAGCAATCCGTAGTATTGTGGAACAGCTGCCCTACAGCCACCTTTCACTGGAAGGCTGGAACGGGGATGTGCTGATGGAGAAGTTCGAAGATCCGCTGTGGGATGAGCTTTATAAACCCTGTCTTGCGTGCGGAACTTGTACATTCGTATGTCCCACATGCCAGTGCTATGATATCAAAGACTACGACACAGGAAAGAACGGCGTTCAGAGATACCGCTGCTGGGACTCCTGCATGTACTCTGATTTCACTATGATGGCGGCCGGAAATAACCGGAAGACACAGAAAGAGCGTTTCCGTCAGAGATTCATGCACAAGCTGGTTTACTACCCGGCAAACAACGACGGAATGTATTCCTGTGTGGGATGCGGAAGATGTGTGGAGAAATGTCCGGCATCCCTGAATATTGTAAAAGTTATAAAAGCATTTCAGAAACAGGGAGGTGAGCAGTAATGAGTGAATGTACCTGCCATAAGAACTATACGCTGGATACCCTGATCCCGAAAGTGGGTGTGATCACAGACATCCGCGAGGAAACACCGGATGTAAAGACATTCCGCGTAAATGCGCCGGAGGGCGGAAAGCTTTTCGAGCATATGCCCGGACAGTGTGCAATGCTCTGTGCTCCGGGAGTCAGCGAAGGTATGTTTTCCATCACTTCTTCGCCGACGAATAAGGAATATCAGGAATTCAGTATTAAGAAATGCGGTACGCTGACGGAATATCTCCACAGTCTGGAAGTAGGAGATGAGATTACAGTCCGCGGGCCTTACGGAAATCATTTTCCTGTAGAAGATAAGCTGAAAGGCAAAGATCTTCTGTTTATTGCCGGAGGTATCGGACTTGCGCCCCTTCGTTCTGTAATTAACTATGTGCTGGACAACCGGGATGATTACGGAACAGTGGATATTGTTTACGGATCCCGTTCCGCTGATGATCTGGTTCAGCTCAAAGAGATTCAGGAAGTGTGGATGAAGGCAAAGGATGTACATGTACATCTGACCATCGACCGCGAGCAGGAAGGCTGGGACGGCCATGTGGGATTTGTTCCGAATTATGTGAAAGAGCTTGACTTTGATGTAAACAAGACAGCTCTGATCTGCGGACCACCGATCATGATCAAGTTTACGCTTTCCGGACTGGAGGAACTTGGCTTTTCCAGAGATCAGGTATATACCACACTGGAGCTCCGTATGAAATGCGGAATCGGAAAATGCGGAAGATGCAACATTGGATCAAAATATGTATGTAAAGACGGCCCGGTATTTCGTTGCGATGAGATCGATGAGATGCCGAATGAATACTAGGGAAAGGAAGAAATATCATGGAGAAAATGGTAAATGTATATTTTTTCGGTAAGAAATACAGTGTACCGGCTGACCTGACGATCATGACGGCGATGGAGTACGCGGGATATACACTGAAAAGAGGATGCGGCTGCCGTCACGGTTTCTGCGGTGCCTGTGCCACGATCTACAGGATCAAAGGGAAAAATGAACTGAAGACCTGCCTTGCCTGTCAGACACAGGTGGAAGAAGGCATGTATGTGGCAACTGTTCCGTTCTTCCCGACAGATAAGAGGACATATGACATTGAAGATATTAAACCGGAACAGAGAGTCATGATGGACCTGTATCCGGAGATTTACAGCTGTATCGGATGTAATGCCTGCACAAAGGCATGTACACAGGATCTGAACGTTATGCAGTATATTGCATATGCACAGCGCGGTGATTTTGAGAAGTGTGCGGAAGAATCCTTTGACTGTATCGGATGCGGATGCTGTTCCGTAAGATGTCCGGCAGGAATTTCTCACCCGATGGTAGGAGTCCTTGCAAGAAGACTGACAGGAAAGTACATCGCACCGGAGTCAAAACATCTGACAAAGCGTGTGGAAGAGATTCACCACGGTGATTATGATCAGCTGATCGAGCAGATTATGGAGAAGCCGATTACAGAGATGCAGGAACTTTACAACAACAGAGAGATTGAGAAATAAGGAGGGAAGATCATGTTTACACCGGAAATGATGGAATCCGTAAAAAAAGTGGAGGCCACCAGAGCACAGCGTCTGGGTACAGAGCCGAGACGTATGACAGCGGAAGAAAAAGATGCTCTCCTTAAGGAGTTCCATCCGGATTACAAGGAAGAAGCATTTGCAGAGATTAAAATTGGACCGAACAAGGGACAGAAAGCACCGAAAGAGCTGGTGCATCTTCTCCACTCAAACAGCCGGCTGCTCACAGAGCATGTAGATATCAGCAAAGTGGATTATGATGTGGACGTGCTTGTTATCGGCGGAGGCGGCGCAGGAGCATCTGCAGCAATCGAGGCCAATGAGGCAGGCGCCAATGTTATGATCGTAACAAAGCTGCGTATCGGTGATGCCAATACGATGATGGCAGAGGGAGGTATTCAGGCTGCTGATAAAGAGAATGATTCTCCGGTACAGCATTATCTGGATGCTTTCGGCGGCGGACACTTTGCCGCAAGACCGGAGCTGTTAAGACGTCTTGTTATGGAAGCTCCGGACGCGATCAAATGGCTGAATGATCTGGGCGTTATGTTCGACAAGGACAAAGACGGAAGAATGATCACAACCCATGGCGGCGGAACATCCAGAAAGAGAATGCATGCCTGCAAGGATTACTCCGGAGCAGAGATTATGCGTACTCTCCGTGATGAAGTATTAAACCGCCAGATCCCGGTTGCTGAGTTTACAGTAGCAGTAGAACTGATCAGAGACGACAGAGGACAGGTTGCAGGAGCTGTTCTCCAGAATCTGGAGACAGAGGATTACCTTGTAGCAAAAGCAAAGACCGTTATCATCGCTACAGGCGGTGCGGGACGTATGCATTACCAGGGATTCCCTACATCCAACCACTATGGCGCTACAGCAGATGGACTGATTCTCGGATATCGTCTGGGAGCTCCGCTTCTGTATCAGGATACAATTCAGTATCATCCGACAGGTGTTGCATATCCGTCGCAGATCTTCGGCGCTCTGGTTACAGAGAAAGTACGTTCTGTAGGCGCGCAGCTTGTTAACGTAGATGGCGAGGCATTCATGCATCCGCTGGAGACCCGTGACGTAGCAGCGGCAGGTATTATACGCGAGTGTACGGCCCGGAGCAAAGGCGTGACTACACCGCTTGGAAGCGGCGTATGGCTGGATACTCCGATGATTGAGGAACTTGGCGGCAAGGGAACGATTGAGAAACGTATCCCGGCTATGCTCCGTATGTACATGAATTATGACATTGATATGAGAAAACTTCCGATCCTCGTTTACCCGACCCTTCATTATCAGAACGGCGGTCTGGAGATCGGAGGAGACGGATTCACAAAAGCGATCGACAACCTGCTTGTAGCAGGCGAGGCTGTCGGAGGAATTCATGGAAGAAACCGTCTGATGGGCAACTCCCTGCTTGATATTATCGTATTTGGCCGCAACGCAGGTAAAGCAGCTGCAGCAAAAGCGAAAAATGTAGAGCTTGGAAATATGAACCTGGATCATGTAACAGCATATGCTGAGGAATTAAAAGAGGCCGGAATCGATACCGGCGACGTATCTCCGCTTCTGCTCCCGAAATACGCAAGACACGAGAGATAAGGAAGGGAGTAAGGAAGAGGAATGGATATATTAGCATGGTTTCAGGATAGTGTTCTCGGAAATACCCTGATGGTTGTATTTATGGTAGCGTTCATCGGCTACCTGGTAGGCAGCATCAAGATCCGGGGAGTGGAACTTGGCACGGCGGGCGTCCTTCTGGTCGCCCTCGTGTTCGGACATTTCGGATTCAAGGTGCCGGATCTGGTCAGAGAACTGGGACTGATCTGCTTCGTAACTTCCGTAGGATTTATCGCAGGACCCAAGTTTTTCCGGAACTTTAAGATTAACGCAAAATCCTATATTCTGCTGGGATTTATCATTATTGCAGTTGGAGCGCTGACAACAGTTGCAATTATTGAAATTGCCGGTGTTCCGTCAGATATCAGTGTAGGTATGATGTCGGGGGCGCTGACCAGCACTCCGGGTCTTGCGGCAGCAATTGACGCTACAGGATCCGCAAATGCATCGGTCGGATATGGAATTGCCTATCCGTTTGGTGTTGTGGGAGTCGTACTTTTCGTGCAGCTTGTGCCCAAAATTCTGAAAACCGATATGGCGGCAGAACGTGCAAAATTTGAAGCTGCCCAGAATGTAAGCGACGACCAGCTGAAAAAGAAGAGCAAACTGTTTATTGTAGATGAGATGGGACTCTTCCCCTTTGCGCTTGCGATTGCACTTGGAATTATTCTGGCGAAAATCGTAATTCCGCTTCCGGGCGGTGCAGAGTTTTCTCTTGGAACATCAGGCGGCCCGCTGATTGCCGGTCTGATCCTGGGTCATTTCGGCCATGCCGGAAAGATCAGTTTCCACGTAGAAAAATCTGTTCTGGAGTGCTTAAGAGAGTTCGGCCTTGCGCTGTTCCTCATTGGCGCCGGAGTGGAGGCAGGCGCAGGATTTATTGAAATTCTGAAAGAACAGGGAGTAGTTCTGTTCCTCTATGGAGCGCTTATTACGCTGATCCCGATGCTTGTCGGATACTTTGTGGCAGTGAAGCTGATGAAACTGAGCCTGTTCAATACGCTGGGTTCAATCTGCGGCGGTATGACAAGTACTCCGGCGCTTGGAACTCTGATCCGTGTAACCGGAACGGACGATGTGGCATCCGCATATGCGGCGACTTATCCGGTAGCTCTTGTATTTGTTGTACTGAGCTGTCAGTTTATCGGAATTTTCTTATAAACAGTCCGGCCGTACAAAATTGTTATATTTGTTTGTTATGGACCGTGCGGATGCTGAAGCATCCTCGCGGTTCATGCAGAATATTAAGAAAATAAAATGTAAGTAGGGAAGGAGTTGACTTTCATGCGTGTAATCAATGTAAGTACACTTACTGATGTGATCGAGAGATTGTGCATCGAAGCAAACGAACATCTCCCGGAAGATGTAAAATGCGCGATCCGCGACTGCCGTGCCTGCGAGGATGGAGAGATCGCACAGGGAGTTCTTGACAACATTATCGAGAACTATGAAATCGCTGATAATGAAAACGTACCGATCTGTCAGGATACCGGAATGGCATGCGTATTCCTTGAGATCGGACAGGATGTTCATCTTGTAGGCGGAGATCTGGCAGAGGCTGTAGACGAGGGCGTACGCCGCGGTTATACAAACGGATATCTGCGTAAATCTGTTGTAAAAGATCCGGTCCGCCGCGGAAATACCGGTGACAATACACCGGCTATGCTCTACACGGAAATCGTGCCGGGCGAGAATATTAAAGTAACAGTTGGACCGAAGGGATTCGGCAGCGAGAACATGAGCCAGATCCGTATGTTCAAGCCGTCAGCAGGTCTTCAGGGCATCAAAGATTTCATCATTGAGGCTGTTGAGACAGCGGGACCAAACCCGTGTCCGCCTATGGTAGTGGGTGTAGGAATCGGCGGAACATTTGACAAGTGCGCGCTCCTTGCAAAGAAAGCGCTTATGAGACCTCTTGATTCATCCAATCCGGATCCGTTCTATGCAGATCTTGAGAAAGAGATGCTGGAGAAGATCAATGAGCTGGGAATCGGACCGCAGGGATTTGGCGGAAAGACAACAGCGATCGGTCTCAATATTGAGACAATGCCGACACATATCGCAGGAATGCCGTGTGCAGTTAATATCAACTGTCACGTGACACGTCACAAAACGGAGGTGATATAAATGGCAAGAAAGATTACATTACCACTTACAGAGGAACTTGCGAAGACACTCCATGCAGGAGATCAGGTACTTCTTACGGGAACAATCTATACTTCCCGTGATGCCGGACACAAGAGAATGTGTGAAGCACTCGCCAAAGGTGAGGATATTCCGTTTGATCCGAAGGATGCAACGATCTATTATGTGGGACCGACTCCGGCAAAACCGGGTCATGTAATCGGAAGCGCAGGCCCGACGACCAGCGGACGTATGGATGCATACGCTCCCACAATGATGTCAGTAGGAGCCCGCGGAATGATCGGAAAAGGCGCACGTCTTCCGGAAGTCGTTGAAGCTATGAAAAAGTACAGCGGCGTTTATTTCGGAGCTATTGGCGGCGCGGGAGCTCTTCTTGCAAAATGTATCAAGAAAGCCGAGCTTATCGCATACGAAGATCTCGGCGCAGAGGCGCTGAGAAAGCTCTACGTTGAGGATATGCCGCTGGTTGTTATTATTGACAGCGAGGGAAATAACCTTTACGAAGAGGGAAGAAAAGCTTATCTGGATTCTAAAAAATAATTGACGGCAAATCGTAAAAGATATAAAATTCAGGCAGTATTTATAGTTTTATACTGCCTGAATTTTTTACAGTATTTTTTGTCTTGAACGAGACGCTCCTGAGGTTCGCCGGGGAAAGAGGAGGAAACGGCAATGAAGAATAAGAAAATTGTGTATGGTATATATTATATTCTGATGTTTCTGCCGCTGGCAGTTACAGTCATATCACTGATCTTTCTGCCGGACCGGATTCCCGCTCACTATGGATCGGACAATCAGGTAACCCGCTGGGGAAGCAAATACGAAACACTTATCTTCCCGGCAGAGACATTGATCTGCGGGGCTATTATGACAGCGGTAGCAAAAGGTGCCGCCGGGAAAGAGAAGGAAAGGGAAAAGAATGAGAGAGCAGTAGTTGTAATCGGAACAGCTGTCCTGCTTTTATTCAACCTGATGACATTCTATTTTCTGTATGCAGATTTCAGACAGATCAGTAATCTTTCGGATATGCCTGTCGATATTACCGGCCTTGTCTTCTGCTATCTGGGCGCTGTGATAATATTATGCGGTATTCTTATGCCGGGGCTGAAAAGAAACTCAATGATCGGACTCAGAACCAGATGGAGTATGAAAAATGAGGTAACCTGGGAAAAAAGCCAGAAATTCGGCGGAATTAGTTTTGTTGTATCCGGTGTATGCATAGTCGCGGCCAGTCTTCTCACAGGAGGAACAACGTGTATGGTATGGTCGCTGGGAATTCTTCTTGCTGCTGTAATCATAGATATTATCTATACCCGTATTGCAGCCTGCAGATATAGCTGAATTTGAATTTGTGGGTGAAGAGAACTTCCGCCGGGGAGTCCGGGTATGGTG
>USFD01000090.1 GCA_900553885.1 uncultured Ruminococcus sp. | reverse complement strand
CTGATAACTCTTTGATCGCTTCGATCATTTCAGCTGTTGTCAATTTAGCCATTTTGATATCCTCCATTTTCTTATTCTTAATTTCTTATTTTCAGTAAATCCGGAAAAGTAACTGTTGATTACTCTTCTGTTGCCTCAGCCGGAGCCTCTGCTGTCTCAGCTGCTGCTTCTGCCGGAGCTTCTGCTGCCTCGTCTGCATTCTCTTCTGCTGCAGCTGCTGCAGCCTCTCCGCCGCCCTGCTCTGCAATCTGCTTAATAACACGAGCAAAGTTTGTAATCGGTGACTGGATGCTTCCAAGAAGTTTGGAAAGCAGTTCTTCTCTTGACGGAATCTTGGACAGTTCTGTAAGTCCTGCCACGTCATAGACAGTTCCTTCAACAACACCGCCTTTGAGTTCCAGTGCCGGAGCGTCCTTCGCGAATTTGCACAGGATTCTTGCCGGAGCTGTCGCGTCATCCTTGGATACCGCGATAGCGCTCGGTCCTTCCAGGCAGCTCTCAAGGCCTTCAAACTCAGTTCCCTCAAAAGCTCTCTTCATCATCGTGTTCTTGTATACCTTGTACAGAACGCCTGCTTCTCTGAGCTGCTTACGAAGCTCTGTATCCTGAGCAACAGTAAGTCCGCGGTAGTCAACAAGAACAACTGACTGAGCGTCTTTGATCTCTTCTGCGATCGCCTCTACGATGGGCTGTTTTAATTCAACTTTTGCCACTTTCTGGTACACCTCCTTATATATTTTGCGTGTACTGCCAAAGTCTTTACACAAAAAACCTCTGCGCCCGAAGACACAGAGGTTTGTTAATTCATACTCTCGTAATAAATCTAACTCTCCTCGGTAGGCGGGTGAACCCTTACGCTTTACAGCACCTACTGTCTTCGGCAGTTGCTAATACAAAATATCACACTTCATTTCATATGTCAAGTTTTTTTACAATTTTCTTTTTCTCCTGAAATACAGTCCGGCCGCCGCGGCAGTTCCTCCCGCAAGCGCCAGCGCGGTCCAAAGCATCAGCGGCGAGGGGTCTCCCGTCTGCACGGCTTTTTCATCTGCGCCCGGATTCCGGCTCTGTCCGTCTCCGGCGCCTGCGCCGCCTGTACCGGCAGACGCATTGTTTCCGGTGGATATATGATTGCCGGTATGGTCCGCGCTGCCTTTCAGACTGACTATGCGCGCCTCTGCCTGAAGCAGTTTTTCCAGATTACCCACATACGCTTTCTGTCCTTCCGTCAGAGCATCGTAGGCCTCTCTCGCCGCATTCACAGCAGCCTCATCCTGCAGTGTAATCTCATCCGGAAGCGCATCAATGATCTCTTCCGCCTCTTTGGCCGCGTCCTTATCCGACTCTTCTTTTTCCAGGCGGGCAAGCTGATCCAGAAGCTGTTCCAGTCTGTCATAGTTTGTCACAAGCTGTTTCTGGACATCGGTCAGTTTCTCATACTGTCCCTTTACTGCCTGCAGCGCTTCTTTATCATCCAGTGAAATGGCATCGCCAAACGCGTCTATCGCATCCATTACATTCTGTGCCGCATTTCTGTCCGCTTCCTTCAGATCTGCAATTGTCTTTTCCGCCTGTTCCAGTTGTTCCAGATTCTGAACATACGGTTTCTGCTCCGGAGTAAGGCTGTCATAGGCCTCCCGCGCGGCTGTTACAGTCTGCTCATCCGCAAGCGTAATCTCAGCCGGCAGAGCAAGAATCATCTGATCCACTTTATCTGCTGCGTCCTTATCCGCCTCCGCCTGTTCCAGTTTCGCAATCTGCTCCAGAGCCGCCTCAAGTTTATCGGAATACTCTTCTGAAACCAGCTTCTTCTGTGCATCAGTCAGAGCCTCATATGCTTTCAGAGCTTCCTCTGCCGCGTCTGCATTTTCCAGTGTCAGTTCCTCTGTATCCGGAAGGGCTTCTATCAGAGCTTCCACTGCTGCCGCTGCTTTTGCATCTGCCGCCGCATCCGCCTTCAGCTGCGCGATCTGCTCTTCCGCCGCTGTCAGCCTGTCATAATTTTCTACCAGAAGTTTTCCATTATCCGTCAACCGGTCATACGCCGCGCGGATCTCTGTTACATCCGCCTCGTCCTCCAGCGACACCGGATCCGGAAGAGCTTCTATCGCCGCGCAGATGCGCTCTGCCTCAGCCTTTTCCTGACCGGTAACTTCCAGCAGGGCAAGCGCTTTCTTCGCATCTTCCAGTTTCTGCACTGCCTCTTCACTGACATAACTCTTCTGAGTATCAGTCAGCAGTTCATAAGCCGTATCAGCATCGGAAACCGCCGCTGAAGCCTCTTCCTTATTTTCCGCTGTAATCGCTTCACCTGACGGGAGAGCCATCATCTTCTCTTCGGCAAGTCCGGCCAGGTACATATCTTCATTTTCAAAAATCCGGACCTCCATGCTTAAAGAGAATTCCTGAGGATTGTCTGTATCAGAATTCCAGGACGCTCTGGCAGTCACTGTCACTTTGCCTGCTTCCAGCAGAGTCAGGATTCCGTCATCGCTGACCTTGGCTTTTGCTTCGTCATCTACATGATACGTGATCGCCGCTCCCGGAAGATCCTCGGTTCCTCTCAACTGATATACAGCATTTTCCTGTCCCACGTAAGCCGTGCTGCTGCCCGTAAGCTCCGGAACCACAACAGTTACCGAGTCGCGCACACCTCCGGCAGAGGCTGTAATTACCGCGGAGCCGATTCCCCTGACTGTAACCAGACCGCTCTCATCTACCATCGCTACAGTATCATCAGAACTGGTCCATGTAACGCCGCCGGTTATAGCGCCTGCAGGAAGTACCTCTGCTGTAAGCTGAAACGGTTCCGCATCTTTTTCTTTCACGGCCGTCTCATCCGCTCCCTGTATCTCCACCGCGGTTACCAGGTTCGCCTCCACCGAGATCTCCTTGTCTGCTGCCGCAGAAGTAGGCATTCCATTTTCATAAACAGCGGCTTTCAGGGTAACTGTCCCCTCCTGCGTATTGGCTGTTCTTGACAGAGTTCCGTCAGAGGACACCGTCATTCCAAGTGTATTATTCTCCAGCGTCCATCTTACAGAAGTTCCTGCCGGAAGTCCGTCCAGACCGGCCAGCTGATAGTTTTCTTCTGTCACATCCGCAGTAACCGTATCAGCTCCCTCAATCTGAGGTTCGCAGATATAAACCGTTACACTGTCTTTCGCGCCGAACGGAGCCGTGCCTGTAATAACTGCCGTGCCGCTCTTAAGCCCTGTTACCGTGCCGTCTTCCTCCACCGCGGCTACGTCCGGATGGTCACTTGTCCATGTAATCTTATTATCCAGGGCTGTGCCCGGCATGGCAGACGCACGCAGTTTCAGTGTGCCGCCTGCTCCTGCAACCGTCTGCTGCGCACTTACAGTCACGCTTTCTACCGGCACATTGTAAACCCGCTGATACTGGTTATAGATCCAGCAGCTGGTATTGCTGCCTGCGTCAATTGCGTTCATCAGGCTTCCGCCGGTTATCTGATATTTTCCATATACGTAGTTCAGTCCTTCCCGGGAAAGAACTGCCTTCAGTGTTCCGTTTTCAAATGTTGTCTCCAGTTCTCCTTCCCTGTTCGCCACGATCTGATCCGGCGCCTGCATTGTATTCGCGGGCAGCGCGTAAAGCATTCCCGCTCCATTTTCTCCGAATTTTCCGGTATCTACCGCAACACTTACATTTCTGCCGTCTGTTGTCTCTGCCGCCGCCAGCGAAACAGAAGTTCCTCCGATGGATACAGAAGTAACAGGACGGATCGAAAGGACTGCGTTATCGCCAAGACGGATTGCCTTTCCAGAGCCATTCTGTCCTACGGTTCCGCCGGTAATATATGCTTCTCCGCGGATGTCCAGGGGATACTCATCAGAGGAACCGACCGTACCGCCGTTCAGTTCCAGATTTCCCGCGATAATGGACGCTGCGGAGCCTCCGTTCATCTCCAGGTCATACTGGCATGCGATTACCGTATCGCCGCCTGCAGATGAGACGTTTCCGTTCTGAATCACCACATTGCTGTCCGTGTCCAGACTGCTGTATACTGCCTCGTATTTTCCGGTAATATTACCGGTTGTATTGATATAGACATTTCCGGTTCCCGTAAGGGCAATGGCATGGCCGTGCTGTTTATTCGTGCCCAGACCGTGTGTTGTGCTGCACTTGCAGCTTCCGTTGGTTCCCAGTTCAATGCTGGTGCTTCCGTTTACATACAGATTTCCCCTGTTTACCTCAACGCAGTTCAGCGGATCCTCACTGCTGGCACTATTCTTATGGTTGGCATAGAGATAAATATCCTCCAGAACCAGCGTCGCGTCATTTCCAACCACAAGTCCGAGCCTCTCCAGCTCTGCATCGTCTGTCACGCCTCTTATGATCACATCATGATTTACAGCCTGCCACTGGTCTTCCCAGGTGTTATTCTCAATTCCAAAAATACCCGTGCCGTATACTCCGATCGTAATGACACCTTCCACTTCGATAGTGCCTACATTTTCATTTGCAAGAGCTGCCAGGAATGCATCTTTGTCCGATACTCTCACAGTCTCTTTCTCCGCAAGTCCCTTTAACGTCCGGATCATCTCTTCCGCCTGAACCAGCACATCCAGATTGGTCACCTGCTCCTGCTCTTCAGCTGTAAGCGCGTTATACGCTTCTCTTGCCGCAGTCACCGCTGCTTCATCTTCCAGGGTCACGCCGTCTCTGAAGGGCTCGATCATATCGATCACCTGCTGTACCGCGCTTACCTGCTCTTCCCCTTTCTGGATCGCGAAGCTGTCGTACAGACTGCCGTCCTCGGTGTATGCCCGGTAGTATAAGGTATCTCCTTCAATAGTAATCCCTTCGTAGACCGACAGCCCCGGCTGGCCTGCCACTTCCGCGGGAACATCCGCTGCTTCGTTGAACTCATAATATTTCACACCTGAAGCAGAGGGTATAACAAACACAGTTCCCTCCGGATTGACCGCAGTGCGGTATGTAATTCCATCTACGGAAAGATCCGTATATTCCGTCTGCTGTTCTTCTCCGTTCAGAAGATAGGGTGTGCGCAGATAGGTATGGTCATGTCCGGAAAGAACCAGGTCGATATCGCAGTCCGCAGTCAGCTGATTCAGCTGCTGACGGATCTGAATTACATCACTGTCATTGTAGTGAGGGCCTTTTGAGTACGGCGCTTTATGGGTAAGAAGAATCTTCCATGTTGTATCCGCGTTCTGCGCCACAGACTCCGCCCATGCCATCTGCGCTTCCGAAAGCCGGTCCGAACCGTTCAGGTCATTGGTATTGAGGACAATAAAGGTTGCATTTTCATAGGTAAAGGAATAGTAAATGCCCTGGCTTGTATCCTGTTCGGGAATATCTACATTGTAATGAGCCGCAATGGCATTTACCAGGCGGTCATCCGTCGCTCTCGCCTCATGATTTCCCGCCACAGGAACCACAGGAAGACTCTGCATCTCTTCGTTGTTCAGCACCCAGTCCCAGTAAGATTCATTGTTTCCGTCGTCCACAAAATCACCTAGATGCGTGATAAATTCAGCATCTTCAAACGTTTCCTCTGCCTGGCTCAGGACACTGATATATTTATCATAATCCGCCTCTGTCGCTCCCTGGGAATCCGCCACATTAATAAATGTAAATGCATCATCCTCCGACGTACTTGCCTCTCCCAGGAGAACCGGCTGGCTGTAGCAGGCCACATCACCGTATGCTGTCCCCACCCTGTAGTAATAGTCCTTTTCCTCTTCAATGGAGACTTCAGCCGTATGACGGTTCGCCTCCTCAATATCATAGGTTGTCACCAGCACCAGATTCAGCTCCAGTTTCGCTTTGTTGACCGTCGCCGTGTCCGCCGCTGTCGTAACGACTCCTTCGCCGGACTCAAACGCCGCTTCCGCCTCTTCCACTGTCATTCCCGGATCAGCCTCCAGCAGCTGTACTTCCCCGGACTCTACTTTTGTTCCTGTATACCAGGAGAAATTTCTGATGCCTTTCGTGTCATTGCCTCCCAGGGAAACCGTCACCTGATCCGGCAGCATCCCGTTCTCCACACTGTAGTTGGGATGAAGCCTGCCATCATATGTCAGCACAGCAGGATCTCCGTCCACCGCATCGTCCAGGCCGTCGCTGTCTGAGGCAAATCCATTGATTATATTTACCGCAACGCCGCCGACACTGGTAAAGAAGCTGTCGCTTAAGTACTCATTGAGCAGACCGTCCAGCAGACTTCTTACGTCTACTCCGAATTTATCCAGCGCTGCCGCCAGCGTAGGAGACGAGCTTCCCATTACCGCATTTACCGCTGCAGACCAGAGCATATTCCGTCCGAAAAGCGTATTCAGATCAATCGTAATGCTTCCTGTCAGTTCATCTATAAACGGATAAATATCATTGTTGATAATGTCCATCACCGTTTCCTGAAGCAGAGGGCCTGCCGCCAGATTGTCCAGACTTCTCTGCACCCAGTCCGGATGCGCAGCTGTGTCATTTCCTGTGTTGTGAACCGTAAACATATACTGCAGCAGATCATAAAGGGTATGCCCTTCCTCTGACTCCAGTACTGTGTTTTTTGCTTTTACAATAATCCCGTCCAGTCTTTCTTTCAGGACGCCGTTTGCCATATACTGCTCTTCCACCTGATCAAGTACGTGTCCCACTTCTGTCTGGATATCTGAATCGCGCACTGTAAAAGTACCAAGCAGGCTGGCTGTGCCGGCCGGACTCAGATGGATTCCGTCTCCGTCCTGAAAGGCGCCGCTGGAGCTGTATGTAATATTGAGCGTTCCCAGAGAACCGCCCAGATCTACCGTCATTTCCTCCGCGAGCAGAGACGGGAGCAGCCCGAACAGCTCCGTGTACAGATCAATTCCCGCAATGTTCTGCAGAGCTGCCGGAATATCCGTAAACTGATCCAGATAACGGTCCGCGTAACGGAAGATCAGGTTTGATACAAAATTTTCTCCGTACATGGCGTTCAGTTCATATTCCAGAACATCCACCTTTTCTGTATCGGTAACATTTCCATTGGGAGCGTCAAGCTTCGCATTCATAGCCGCGTCCTTTACGCTCTCTGTATCAATTGTCATCTTTTCGGTTCCATCGGCATACTTTGCCAGCGTCACCATGCGGATCGGGGAGCCATAGGCTACCATTCCGCCGGTCTCCAGATCGTAAATCGTATTTCCTTCTACTGTTGTATAGGAAGCGATATCATTTTCATGCATGTGTCCGGTAAAAATATATCGGATTCCGGCGTCGGCAAGCGTCTCCGCCAGTGCTTCGCTGTCCCCCACAGTATCTGTAATAAATTCTGTTTCCTGTGTTGTATTGTGGGCAAGAAGCGGATGGTGCATGCCCGCAATAATCGTTTCGCCGTTTTCCTCACATTCCTGCGCCTTTTCCAGAATCCATTCCAGAAGCTGGTCACAGATCATGCCGTCTCCTGTGCCCCGGTCTGTCTCTTCTCCGTTTACATCCTGTGTATATACCTCTGAATCAATCATCAGAAGGGCAAATCCATCGACATGGAGAATGTAGGAAAGTCCTCCCTGCGTTCCTTCCGCGTCTTTTTCATCCGCATAGTACTCAATCTGATAATTTTCCTGGTCTTCCGCAGATCCGTAACCGTAATCCGCATAGATTTCTTTGAACTGGTCCAGCGTAGTGTACAGATCTGTCCCTGACACTTTTGTGTCGTCCTGGAAGCTCATAGCACTGTAGTTGTACAGATCATGATTTCCCGGAATAACAAAAACCGCGATTCCCGCGTCTTCCAGGCGCTTCATCTGAGACGCGAAGCCCTGATGGCTGGCCAGTTCACCTTCACTGCTCAGATCGCCGGTCACCAGAAGGATGTCCGGATATTCGGCAGGATCTTTTGCAAGGAGCTGATCCACCGCGCCTTCTGTCAGCGCCTGTCCTTCTCCCATCAGCCTTAAATCACCGCTTGTCTGATCCTGATAGGCTTCTGCTCTCGTTCCATTATATTCTGTCGGGAAATAATGAGTGTCTGACATTACCGCAAATTTTAATTCCCGTCTCTCTCCTCCGTCTGTCTTCTCCTCAGCCTGCACACCGGCGGAGGGCACGGCGGATACCGCCATAACCGCAGCCAGCAGCAATGCAGCCATTTTCCTGATATTTCCTTTCATTCTGTCTACCTCTCTTCTGAATCTGCTGTCAAAAAACGAAATCACTATATCAGTCAAATGTAAAAAGGAACTTATACGATACGTAAGAAAAAAGTTAAAATTTTGAAAAATATAGCAAAAGCGGACCGCCGCATCCGCGACAGTCCGCTTTGTTCTCTGATTATTTACGCAAGTTTCATCGGGTTAACCTTGACACCCGGTCCCATTGTGGAAGTAAGGGTTACACTCTTTAAGTACTGTCCCTTAACCGCTGCCGGTCTCGCCTTGATGATTGCATCAATAAGCGTCTGGAAGTTGTCCGCTAACTGCTCTTCAGTAAAGGAAGCTTTACCGATCGGCACGTGAATAATATTTGTCTTATCAAGTCTGTACTCGATCTTACCGGCTTTGATCTCGTTGATCGCTTTTGTTACATCCATTGTAACAGTTCCGGCCTTCGGGTTCGGCATAAGACCTTTCGGTCCGAGTACACGTCCGAGACGTCCTACAACTCCCATCATGTCAGGTGTTGCAACAACTACGTCAAAGTCAAGCCATCCTTCGTTCTGAATCTTCGGGATCAGCTCATCTCCGCCTACAAAATCAGCTCCTGCCGCCTGTGCTTCCTCTGCCTTTGCGTCTTTTGCAAATACAAGGATACGTACTTTCTTACCTGTTCCGTGAGGAAGTACGACCGCGCCACGGATCTGCTGGTCTGCGTGACGTCCGTCACATCCTGTTCTGATGTGAGCCTCGATTGTCTCATCAAATTTTGCTACTGCTGCTTTTTTTACTAATGCAACTGCTTCTTCTTTGTCGTAGAGGTTTCCTCTCTCGATCAGTTTTGCAGCTTCGATATATTTCTTTCCTCGTTTCATTTTACAATAACCTCCTTGTGGTATTGGCGGGAACGTGCCCCTCCCACTGTCTATAAACTATTCAGATGCTCTATTCCTCTACAACTACGCCCATGGAACGGCATGTTCCGGCAACCATGCTCATGGCTGCTTCTACTGTTGCCGCGTTCAGGTCAGGCATCTTTGTCTCTGCAATTTCTTTCAGCTGCTCTTTGGTAATTGTAGCAACTTTGTTCTTGTTCGGCACACCGGAACCGGACTGGATCTTGCATGCCTTCTTGATCAGAACTGCTGCCGGCGGTGTCTTTGTAATAAAGCTGAAACTTCTGTCATTGTATACTGTAATGACAACCGGGATAATCAGATCACCCTGATCAGCTGTTCTTGCATTGAACTGTTTTGTAAATTCAACGATATTTACACCGTGCTGTCCAAGTGCAGGACCAACCGGCGGTGCCGGAGTTGCCTTGCCGGCAGGAATCTGCAATTTGATATAACCTTCTACTTTTTTTGCCATTTTTAATTACCTCCTTGTGGTATTGGCGGGACGCCTGTCCCTCCCACTTTTCTTTAATCCAATTTTCTCACTTCTGAAAAACCAAGTTCAACCGGAGTCTCGCGGCCAAACAGCTCAACATTGATTGACAGACTCTTCTTCTGTTCGTTCATACTCTGTACAACGCCCACGGTTCCTTCCCATGCGCCGCTGAGTACAGTAACCGTATCGCCTACGCCGAAGTTGACAACAACTTCTTCCCGTTTGATTCCCAGATTTGCCATTTCCTCTTCCTCAAGAGGAACCGCTTTCGATCCCGGTCCTACAAAACCGGTAACGCCGCGGGTGTTTCTCACCACATACCAGGTGTCATCATTCATAACCATGTGAATCATGACATACCCCGGGAGCAGCTTTCTCTGAGCAGTCTTCTGAACACCGTTCTTAAGCTCCACTACTTCCTCCATAGGAACGCGTACTTCAAGAATCTGATCTTCCAGATGGCGATTTTCTATCGTCTTCTCAATGTTTGTTTTTACTTTGTTCTCATACCCTGAATAAGTATGGACTACATACCATTTTGCTTCTGACATATAATCACCTTTCTGCTGCGGCCGGTTATCTCACCAAAAAGTTAATTCCGTACTCTACTACAACATCAACTACCGCAATAAGCAGTCCGAGAAATACGGAAACAACAACGACTGCCGTAGTCTGTTTGGCAAGTGTTTTCCGGTCCGGCCAGACAATCTTTCTGAACTCTGCCTGAAGACCTCTGAACCAGCTTGTCTTCTGAGTTTTTTTCTTCTCACTCATAACATCCACTTCCCTCCGGCGACTACTTCGTTTCCTTATGCAGTGTGTGTGACTTGCAGAATCTGCAGTATTTCTTGGTTTCCATACGATCCGGATGAGCTTTCTTATCCTTCGTCATATTGTAGTTACGGTTTTTGCATTCCGTACACTCCAGTGTAATTCTTGTGCGCACAACTTCCACCTCGCTTTTAACATTTTTACTACGTGTTACTGATGGTTGCGAAGCCATCTGTTTTTAGGCATAAAAAAAAGACCTACTTCCATTCGCCATAGCAGTATACCACAGCAAATGGAGGTAAGTCAAGGGATTTCACACTATTTCAACGGGTTTATCTGTTCTGCGGCCGCTTCCTTATCCGAAGGAGAGGATTCCCCCTGCTCTTTTTCTCTCTGAAACTTCTTCTTCAGCCGTTTATACACACTGGCCCTGAACAGGGTATAAATCACCGATACGATGGGAATAAAAATCAGCATTCCCACTACTCCCATCAGGCTGCCGCCCACTGTAACCGCAGCCAGCACCCAGATGGAAGGCAGGCCTACAGAGCTGCCCACTACCTTCGGATAGATCAGATTTCCCTCAATCTGCTGAAGAATCAGAAACATGATTACAAAGGTCAGGGCCTGAACCGGATCCACCATCAGAATCAGAAACGTTCCTATAACGCACCCGATAAACGCGCCGAAAATGGGAATCAGCGCTGTAAACGCGATCAGGACGCCTACCAGCAGTGCATACGGCATATTCAGAATACTCATAGTTATAAAAAACATGGTCCCCAGAATTACAGCCTCTACACACTGGCCTGCAAAAAAACTGGAAAAAGATTTTGCTGTCAGAGAACATACTTCCAGGATCCACTCCACACGTTTTTCCGACAGGAATGCATAAAGAACCTTTTTCACCTGTTTGCTCAGTTTTTCTTTCTGCAGCAGCACATAGCACGCAAATACAAAGGCGATAACAAATGTGGCCATACCGCTCACAAAAGAGCCAATGGCAGATACAGTGGAATTGATCACATTCCCGGCTCCATCCTGGAAAAATGCCACTGCGCTGTCCGTCATTTTGCCAATATCCAGATTCAGGCCGTCCAGCCAGGCTCTGACTTCACTGTTGTCAGTAAACAGATCTTCCAGGAAACGCTGGGCCTCCGGCACAAACGCCCGGATCGTCTTGCCCAGAGACAGAACCGTTGTCGTCAGTTCCGGAATCACGACAAACATCACAAGAACAATAACACCGATGACAAGGGCCAGTGTCAGCACCAGTGTCAGAGGGCGCGCAAGACGGTTGGCAATCTTCTTATCCTTCAGATAACGGTTATAGAAAATCTTCTCCTCCAGAAAGCTCATGGGCACATTTAAAATAAAGGCAATTCCTCCGCCCAGAATAAACGGAAAGATAATACCGAACGCAAACCTGATCCACCCGAAAAGTATGTTGTAATTCCACAAAGCAATAAGGATAATGATTGTAAAGACGATCAGCTCTTTCATTTTCCTCATATTTTCTCTGTCAAGCTTCATAATTCCTCCTAATACCGGTTTAAAATATGTCTTCATTGTAACACATATGTAAAGAGTATCAAGGGCATAACCGGAATTTAAATTTGAATTTGCGGGTGGAGAAAGGTCCGCCGTGGAGTCCGGGTATGGTAACGGAGAGCACGCTTCCGCTCGGGACGCGGCGCAGCGGTACATAAGAGCGCAAAGGACGCGCTCTAAGTGCCGGCGCCG
>USFD01000089.1 GCA_900553885.1 uncultured Ruminococcus sp. | reverse complement strand
TCCGGCACCATACCCGGACTCCCCGGCGGAAGTTCTCTTCACCCACAAATTCAAATTCAGTCATCCATTACCAGTTTTGCAGCCCCGCATATTCCTGCATCGTTTCCCAGCTTCGCAAGGACGAATTCCACCTGTCTGTCAGCAAAGAAGGCGCGTTCCAGATATGGCTTCTGTATGTATGGTATCAGCACTTCTCCTGCTTTTGACACGCCTCCCCCAATTACAAATACAGAAGGATTACATACCGCTGCAAGATTTGCCAGTCCATATCCCAGATATCTTCCAAATTCTACTGCAATCTCATCCGCCACTTCGTCTCCGGCTTTTACTGCGTCAAATACGTCTTTGGCGGTTACATCTTCTTTCTTAAGAATTGTTGCACGCATTTCCCGGTCCAGTTTCTTTTTGGCCAGCTTTACAATGCCGGTAGCAGAGGCATACTGTTCCAGACAGCCGCAGTTTCCGCAGCCACAGTGATCTGTTTCATCATAATTAACACAGATATGGCCGATCTCTCCTCCGGCTCCGGTAGCCCCGACCAGGATCTTTCCATCAATGATAATTCCACCGCCGACTCCGGTTCCCAGCGTTACCATAATCATATTTGTCTCTCCGGCGCCGCCGCCTTTCCACATTTCTCCAAGAGCGGCTACATTTGCATCATTCCCGACCACAGTCTTGAGTCCCGACAGTTCTTCCAGTTCCCGCTTAACTTCCTTATATTTCCATCCAAGATTGGCGCTTCCATTCACAACGCCGTCGGAAGTTACAGGGGCGGGAACACCGACACCGATTCCGATAATATCGGTTTTATCAATCTGATGCTCTTCTATCTTTTTTCCGACAGAAGCAGCTACATCCGGAAGAATTGCTGATCCTTCATCTGAAATATCGGTGGCAATCTCCCATTTGTCCACAATCGTGCCTTCTGCTTCGAACAGTCCGAGCTTTACTGTTGTTCCTCCGATGTCCACGCCGAAACAATATTTCATCTTCCACTTCCTCCTACTCTTCATCTATTATTTTTTTGCTTTTATGAGATTTTCCTGAACTCTCTTGTAAAGCTCCTGAGCTGCATTATATCCCATCTGTTTCTGTCTGTGGTTTACTGCTGCAGACTCAACAATAATGGCCAGATTCCGGCCCGGGCGGATAGGAATACTGTGGCAGACCACCTTATTGCCGAGAAATTCTGTATACTCCTCTTCCAGTCCCAGTCTGTCATATTCCTTGTCTCTGTCCCAGTCTTCCAGGGTAATAACAAGATCGATATTCTGTGTATCTCTTACGCTTTGTACACCGAACATGGATTTAACATCCACAATGCCGATGCCGCGGAGTTCAATAAAATGCCGGGTAATATCCGGTGCTGATCCCACAAGCGTATCATCGCTGACCTTGCGGATTTCCACCACGTCGTCTGTTACAAGGCGGTGTCCTCGCTTAATCAGTTCCAGAGCCGCCTCGCTTTTTCCGATACCGCTCTCACCCATAATCAGAACACCAACACCATATACATCCACAAGCACACCGTGAATCGAAATACAGGGGGCAAGCTTTACATTCAGCCAGCGGGTCAGCTCTGCCGTAAAGGCAGATGTCCTGTTTGCTGTATTAAAGACAGGAACGTCATGCTGCTCTGCCAGATCGAGAAAAATTTCGTCCGGCTGCAGACTTTTACTGAATATAACACAGGGAAGTTTATATTCAAGAAGCTCATGATAAACTTTTGTTTTTACGTCTTCTGTAAGAGTTTTAAGATAATTGTACTCTACATTTCCGATAATCTGCACTCTGTTCGAATCAAAGTGATCGAAAAAACCGACCAGCTGCAGAGCAGGTCTGTTTACATCCGGTACATTTACTTCCCGGCCTGCAAGTTCTACTTTCGGAGTAAGATTTTTCAGATCCATCTTCTCCACGATTTCCGTTAACTTAACACCATGTCCCATTGGTTTTTCTCCTTTTTATTATTCGATTTCTTTCTCTTCATTATAGCGTTATACTCAGGTCGATTATAGCACTAATGAAAAAACTTGTACACCGATTCAGCCGCTTTTTCGTTCATGGAAGGAATCCCGGCAAGCTCCTCCACCGTTGCCTTGCGGATGTCATCCAGACTGGTATAATGCCGCATCAGTGCTTTTCTCCTGGCAGGACCGATTCCGTCAATATCATCCAGAATGGAATGCACCTGACCCTTTCCGCGAAGCTGTCTGTGATACTCTATGGCAAAGCGATGTGCTTCATCCTGTATCCGGGTTATCAGACGGAACGCTTCCGAAGACCGGTCAATCGGTATCTCTTCATTCTGATAGTATAATCCCCGGGTACGGTGATGATCGTCTTTTACCATACCGCATACCGGAATCCTGAGATGCAGCTCATCCAGCACCTGAAGCGCCACATTAACCTGTCCTTTTCCTCCGTCCATCATGATCAGATCCGGAAAGGATGTGAATTTTCCCAGTTCCACATTTTCTTCCCGCTCTTTGAGTCCATGTGTAAAGCGGCGTGTCAGCACCTCTCTCATACTTCCGTAATCATCAGCGCCCTGAATTCCCCGGATTTTAAATTTACGGTAATCATTTCTCTTGGGTCTCCCCCGCTCATAAACCACCATAGATCCGACGGATTCAAATCCATTGGTATTGGAAATATCATAAGCTTCCATACGGACAATTTCCTCCAGATCAAGAAGCGCGGCAATCTCCTTTACTGCGCCAATCGTACGCCCTTCCTCTCTTTTCAGTCGCTCCTTGTCTTTGGAAAGAACCAGCCGTGCATTTTCCCGTGCCAGCTCGACCAGTTTCTCCTTTGTTCCTTTCTTCGGAACTCTAAGCGATACCTTCTGGCCCCGTTTCGAGCTGAGCCATTCCTCCAGAAGCTCCCGGTCTTCCACCTCGTCCTGCAGCATCAATTCCGAAGGAATAAAGGGTGTTCCTGCATAATACTGCATCACAAAGCTGTTCAGGATTTCTGAAGCGCTCTCTCCTTTTGAGATCCGCAGATAAAAATGATCTCTCCCGATCAGACGGCCGCCCCGGATAAAAAATACCTGCACTACCGCATCTTCTTCTTCCGAAGCCACAGCCAGTATGTCTCTGTCTTCTCCGCTGGAATCTGTAATTTTCTGTTTCTGCGCCACTTTCTTTACACTGCTGATAAGTTCCCGGTATTCGATGGCGCGTTCAAATTCCAGAGCCTCGGATGCTGCATTCATTTTCTCCTCCAGCTCCCCGAGAACTGTTTCATAATGTCCGTTCAGGAACCGCAGCACTTCATTGACTGATTTACCGTATTCCTCCTGAGAAATATATCCCTGGCAGGGAGCATTGCACTGCTTAATATGATAGTTCAGGCAAGGACGCTCCTTCCCGATATCTCTTGGCAGACTCCGGTTACAGCTCCTTAGATGGTACAGTTTATGAATCAGATCAATGGTATCCCGGACAGCCTGGGAACTTGTATAAGGGCCGAAATACTTTGCCTTGTCTTTGAGCATCTTCCGCGACAGAACCACTCTGGGAAACGCCTCTCCTGTGGTCACCTTAATAAACGGATACGTCTTATCATCCATAAGCATTGTATTATACTTCGGATGATGCTCCTTAATCAGGTTGCATTCCAGAACAAGCGCCTCCAGCTCCGAGTCCGTTACGATATATTCAAACCGCCGGATATGAGTTACCATCTGCTCGATCTTGATTCCCTTGTTTCTGCTGGCCTGAAAATACTGGCGGACCCGGTTTTTCAGGCTGATTGCCTTACCAACATAAATGATATGGTCTTTTTCATCATGCATGATATAAACTCCCGGTCTGGCCGGAAGTTTTTTCAGTTCTTCCTGTATATCAAAATTATTGTTTTCCATGTGTTTTATTATACCTTTCTCCCTGGTTTCTGGCAAGGGAATAAAAGGGGGAGAAACACAGTCAGAGGTTCCTCCGATAACGGAAGAACCCCTGACTGTTTAAAGATTTTTCTATTCAGATTCCAGCGTTTCTGCTACACCATCGGATCGGACGGATCCTCCCCCTTTGTCCCGGTTTCTCCGCCGGCGTTTTCAGAAACAGCTTCCCCAGGCTCCGGCTTCTCTGCCGGATTTTCCTTTTTCACAGGCTTCATAACAATCCGCTCCTTCTGGGTCTTTTCTCCCTGGCCTTCTTCCGGCTCAGGGATCCCTTTGACCTCGCGGAAAATCTTCATGAACTCTTTTCCAGTAATTGTCTCCTTTTCTATCAGGAAAGCGGCGATCCTGTCCAGAGCTTCCCTGTTCTCGCTCAACAGGCGTTTTGCCTCAGCATAAGCGCTCTTGAGCATCTTCATTACTTCTTCGTCAATTTCCGCAGCGGTAGCATCTCCGCAGTTGAGAACCGCCCGGCCGTCCAGATACTTATTCTGAACAGACTCAAGCCCCATCAGTCCGAACCGGTCCGACATACCATACTGGGTGATCATTGCTCTTGCAATCTTGGTGGCCTGTTCAATATCATTGGCCGCTCCGGTTGTCACCGTGTCAAATACGATCTCCTCTGCGGCTCTTCCGCCCAGAGCGACAACAATCATCGCCTCCAGTTCTTTCTTGGTATTAAGGAACTTTTCTTCCTCCGGCGTCTGCATAACATAGCCGAGCGCTCCCATAGTTCTGGGAACAATCGTAATCTTCTGTACCGGCTCTGTGTTCTTCTGAAGTGCTGTCACAAGCGCATGTCCCACTTCATGATAGGAAACAATCCTTCTTTCCTCTTTGCTCATAATGCGGTCTTTCTTTTCTTTTCCCACAAGAACAACTTCTACGGCTTCAAAAAGATCCTGCTGGCTTACCACCTGTCTGCCGTGCTTTACAGCATTGATCGCAGCCTCATTGATCATGTTGGCCAGATCAGAACCTACTGCTCCTGACGTAGCCAGAGCAATGGCCTCCAGATCGACTGTCTCATCCATACGCACGTCTTTGGCATGAACCTTCAGAACATCCACACGTCCTTTCAGATCCGGCTTGTCTACAATAATCCGTCTGTCAAACCGTCCCGGGCGCAGAAGGGCAGGATCCAGGATTTCCGGCCGGTTTGTCGCTGCAAGAATCAGAAGTCCCTTATTCGTATCAAACCCATCCATCTCCGCAAGAAGCTGGTTCAGGGTCTGTTCCCTCTCGTCATTGCCGCCCATGACTGTATCACGTGTTTTTCCGATTGCATCAATCTCATCGATAAACACAATACACGGCGCCATCTGCTGTGCCTGCTTGAACAGATCACGTACACGGGATGCGCCCACACCTACATACATCTCCACAAAAGCAGAACCGGAAAGAGAAAAGAACGGCACTTTCGCTTCTCCTGCCACCGCTTTTGCCAGCAGGGTTTTTCCGGTTCCCGGAGGTCCCACAAGAAGGGCTCCTTTGGGAAGTTTTGCGCCGATTCCGCTGTATTTTCCCGGATTATGAAGGAAATCCACCACTTCCTGAAGAGACTCCTTGGCCTCATCCTGGCCGGCCACATCCTGAAAGGTAACGCCGGTTTCCTTCTCCATGTACATTTTTGCATTACTCTTGCCAATCCCCATCATGCCGCCGCCTTTTGTCATCTTCCTCATAAGGAAGCTGAAAAGAACGACAAGAAGAATAATCGGCAGAATCACTGTTACAACAATTTCAAAAATCAGAGAGCCTGCGGTATCCGGCACTTCACCGGAGAACTTCACGCCAGCCTTGTCCAGAATCTCGGGAAGTCTGTCGTCACTGACATACCCGGTATAATAATCCGGATCACTCTCCCCGTCGCCGCCGGCCTGGCTCTGAATCTGTCCGAAAATACCGGTGATTCCTCCTCCGCCGCCTTTGTCCGTTTTTTCTTCCTCCCTGGCTTTGTCCGTAAGAGTAATATAGATTCTGTTGCTTCCCAGCTCTACTTCCTCTACCTTTTTATCTTCCACCAGATCCAGGAATTCATCATAGCTGATCTCTTCCGGACTGGAACTGCGCATAAAAGAATATAGGCCCATAACAACAAAAGTGACCAGCAGAGTGGTAATCAGTATAATCCCCCACCCCTGCCGGTTATTGTTGGAGTTCTTTTTATTCTGGTTATCCATTATCTTCCTCCTGAAATTAACTAAAGCCGGTACGCAAAAAACTGAACCGCTGTTCCGCGTCCTCCTGCGGAACCTATTGTTTTTTTGCATATCAGCGTTATTACCATTATAAGTACAGGCTTTCCATAAATCAATAAAAAGATTATGAAAATATTGTAAAACAGTGGCGTTTTATAGTATACTGAGAAAGTATTTTATGCTTAAAATATCCTTTGTTAGTTATTATGTATGCGGAATGGAGAATGAAAATGAAAATCGGTTTTGACAATGAAAAATATCTGAAAATGCAGTCTGAACACATCCGGAGCCGGATCAATCAGTTCGACAATAAGCTCTACCTGGAATTCGGCGGAAAGCTTTTTGATGATTATCACGCTTCCCGGGTGCTTCCGGGCTTTGCTCCGGACAGCAAGCTCCGTCTTCTTAAGGAACTGAGCAGCCAGGCTGAAATCGTCATTGTTATCAGCGCAAAAGATATTGAAAAAAATAAAATCCGCGGAGATCTGGGCATTACCTATGACTCAGATGTACTCCGCCTTGTGGAAACCTACCGGGAGCAGGGCCTCTATGTGGGAAGTGTTGTTATTACTCAGTTTTCCGGACAGGAAAGCGCCCTTTTGTTCAAACATCGTCTTGAAAATCTGAATATTCCGGTTTATCTCCACTATATCATTCCCGGATATCCGGCCAATATTCCTCTGATCATCAGTGATGAGGGTTACGGGAAAAACGACTATATTGAAACAACCCGCCCTCTCGTAATTATTACGGCTCCGGGACCGGGAAGCGGAAAAATGGCAACCTGCCTTTCCCAGCTCTATCATGAGCACAAACGCGGAATCCGTGCCGGATACGCTAAATTCGAGACATTCCCCATCTGGAATCTGCCCCTGAGACACCCGGTGAATCTGGCCTATGAAGCGGCTACGGCAGATCTCAATGACGTAAATATGATTGATCCTTTCCATCTGGAAGCCTATGGGGAAACCACGGTCAACTACAACAGAGATGTGGAAATCTTCCCTGTTCTGAACACAATCTTTGAAAAAATATACGGCGAAAGTCCGTATAAATCGCCTACAGATATGGGAGTGAATATGGCAGGAAACTGTATCTGTGACGACGAAGTATGCCGGGAGGCATCCAGACAGGAGATCATCCGCCGCTACTATGCTTCACTGAACGCTCTGCTTAAAGGGGAGTGTTCGGATAAAGAAGCTCAGAAAATCGAACTTCTTATGAATATGGCAGGAATCAGCGTTGAAGACAGAAAAGTGGCTGTTAAGGCCATTGAGCGTGCAAAGGAAACTGATGGACCGGCCGCTGCTCTTGAACTGGAAGACGGAAGAATCATTACAGGAAAAACCACCAATCTGCTTGGCGCTTCCGCTGCTCTCCTTCTGAATGTTTTAAAAGAGCTTGCCGGTATAGACCATGATCTTCATATTATTTCCCCGCAGTCCATTGAGCCGATCCAGAAACTGAAGGTGGATTATCTGAAGAGTAAAAATCCCCGTCTCCACACAGATGAAGTGCTGATCGCCCTCTCTGCCAGCGCAGCGGACAGCCCGGACGCAAGACTGGCCCTCTCTCAGCTGCCCAAACTGAACGGATGCCAGGCACATACATCTGTTATGCTCTCTGACGTGGATATCAAAATCTTTAAAAAGCTCGGTGTGCAGCTGACCTGCGAGGCAGTTTACGAACATTCCTGCCTTTATCACTAATCACGTCAGGAACTTCCGTATTTATCTGTAAGATGGACATCTTCTGTCCTGTTTTCAGATTTCCGGACAGCAGACTGATGAAAAATCTGTACTGCGACTGAAAAAAATTCTGTATTTTTTCCCTGATCAGGTGTATACTTAGAAAGTATTTATTTCATACAGTTCAATCATATGCATTTTAAATCAGGCCGCAGCGAGGCGGCTCTGCAGGCTGTGGTTGAACTGTACTCTTTTTTAGAACAACAGGACAGTTTCAGGAATGAAGCAGAGATCCCGTTTGTTTTCCGCACTTTTTTATACAAAACCAAAGGAGGAACTATAATGGCAGTAAAATATGTATTTGTTACAGGAGGTGTTGTTTCCGGTCTTGGAAAAGGAATCACCGCTGCGTCCCTGGGACGGCTTCTGAAAGCCCGTGGCTATTCGGTAACTATGCAGAAGTTCGATCCTTACATTAATATTGACCCCGGTACCATGAACCCGGTGCAGCACGGCGAGGTGTTTGTCACGGACGACGGGGCGGAAACCGACCTGGATCTGGGACACTATGAAAGATTTATTGATGAAAGCCTGACAAAAAATTCCAACGTAACTACCGGTAAAATTTACTGGTCCGTTCTCCAGAAAGAACGCCGGGGAGATTTTGGCGGAAGAACCGTTCAGGTTATCCCGCACATCACAAACGAAATCAAAAGCCGGTTTTACCGCAATCCTGCCGCTGAAGGCACAGAAATTGCCATTATCGAGGTGGGCGGAACCGTAGGAGACATTGAAAGCCAGCCTTTCCTTGAGTCGATCCGCCAGTTCCAGCACGAACGCGGACCGGAAAATGTAATTCTGATCCATGTTACCCTGATTCCTTATCTGCGGGCTTCCCAGGAAATGAAGACCAAGCCTACCCAGGCCAGCGTCAAGGAACTGCAGGGGATGGGCATTCAGCCGGATATTATTGTCTGCCGCTCCGAATACCCGCTCAGTACGGAAATGAAGGACAAGATCTCTCTGTTCTGTAATCTGCCTGCCAACCATGTTCTTCAGAACCTGGACGTAGAATATCTGTACGAAGCGCCTCTGGCAATGGAAAAAGAACATCTGGCTGAAGTTGTATGTGAATGCCTCCATCTGGACTGCCCGAAACCTGATCTGAAAGACTGGACAGAAATGGTGGAAAATCTCCGCCACCCGACTCAGGAAGTAACCGTGGCCCTGGTCGGAAAGTATATCCAGCTTCACGATGCTTACATCAGTGTGGTGGAAGCCTTAAAACATGGCGGAATTTACAGCCACACAACAGTTAATATTAAATGGGTGGATTCTGAAACAGTTACAGCAGAAAATGCAGATGAAATCTTCAAAGATGTAAGCGGCATCCTTGTTCCCGGCGGTTTCGGGCACAGAGGTGTGGAAGGAAAAATTGAGGCGATCCACTATGCAAGGACCCACAAAATTCCTTATCTGGGACTCTGCCTGGGAATGCAGCTTGCTATTGTGGAATTTGCCCGGAATGTGCTGGGCTATAACGACGCTCACAGTATTGAACTCAATCCGGATACAACTCATCCGGTCATCCATATCATGCCGGATCAGGTCGGTGTGGAAGATATCGGCGGCACCCTCAGATTAGGTTCTTACCCCTGTATATTAAAAGAAGGAACACTGGCAAGAAAGCTTTATGGAAAAGAAGAAATCCATGAGCGCCACCGCCACCGCTATGAAGTGAATAACGATTACCGGGAAGACCTTGAGAAAGGCGGCATGACTTTGTGCGGACTTTCTCCGGACAACCGGATTGTGGAAATGATCGAAATACCGGATCACCCGTGGTTTATCGCCACCCAGGCCCATCCGGAACTGAAATCCCGTCCCAACAAGCCTCATCCGTTATTTAAGGGATTTGTAGAGGCCGCTCTTGAGTACAGTGCGAAGAACTCTTCCACTACAGCTTCATAGGCACGGCATTTTTCACATTTTTTTATCTTTTTTGCATATTTTTTTGATTCCGGAAAGGAGGGGGCCAGATAAGACCACATTTCCTTCATCTTAAAGAGAATGGTCCTGTCCCCTGACATTTCCCGGCAGTATCCTTCATAAAGAAGGTCGTGGAACTTCCGGATTTCTGAAATGGAAGCCGGCTGGCCGCCCCGCAGTTCTCTTCCCAGAGCCGGATCGGCCAGCACTCCTCTTCCGGTCATTACCCGGTCCAGGCCGGGGAACCTTTCTGTAATTCTCCGGAAATTTTCCACTGATGTAATATCGCCATTATAACACACCGGATTTCTACTCTGAAAAAATGCTTTGCCAAATGCTTCAAGATCCGGTGTATTTTTATAGAAATCTTTCTGAACTCTGGGATGAATAATTACCTCTTCAGCAGGAAATTCATTATAAATCTCCAGAATCTTTTCAAACTCTTCCGGATCCTCCATACCGAGCCTTGTCTTGACAGATATCTTCATGGTGCATTTTTCAAAAATTTCATCCAGAAACCGCTTCAGCTTTTCCGGTTCGCCAAGGAATCCTGCTCCGCGGCACTTTGTAACAACTGTTCTGGAAGGGCACCCGAGGTTCAGATTGATTTCCTCATATCCGTAATATTCCTGAAGCTTCCTGGCTGTATACAGGAAGTCGTCTGCCTGATTGGTCAGGATCTGAGGCACTGCGTACATATTCTGATTATGCTCCGGCATCACGTCCTTTTTTTCGCGGGCGCTGAAATGTCCGTGCTGGTTCGGACTGATAAACGGGATGAAATATTTATCAAATCCCCCAAAGCAGGCATGCTGCGCATTCCGGTATATCCATCCGGTAATTCCTTCTAAAGGTGCAAGATACAGCTTCATTTTATTCTCCTTCCTCTGTTTTCTCTGAATATAATCTGATTTCACCGGCAGGATTTCTGCCGGACTGCAGGCGGGCAAAGCAGGCAGCGCCCCGTTCCTGCCGACTGAGGGTAACACAGGATTTCTCTCCTTGTCAAGAAAAAACGGGTGTGCTAAGATGATTCATAGACTGAAATAATAACCGGCGTTTCTGGAATCTTCTGCCGGCTGCAGATCCGGCAGAAGACACCTCTGCCGAAATACAGCCGGAACTTCCGGAACGCCCTGTCACATACAGGAGGAAATATTATGCATACCATCAAAAAGTTTATTACCTACTACGGTCCGTACAAAGCGGTCTTTTTTATCGATCTGCTCTGTGCTGCTGTAATCAGCCTTGTGGACCTGGCCTACCCCCAGATCCTTCGCACAATGACCAACACACTTTTTACCAGAGACAGCCGCAGCATCCTGCACGCCCTGCCTCTGATTGCCGCGGGGCTGCTTCTTATGTACATTGTGCAGAGTCTGTGCAAATACTATGTAAGCTACCAGGGGCACATGATGGGCGCACATATGGAGCGGGATATGCGCCAGCGTCTCTTTGATCATTATGAGAAGCTTTCCTTCTCCTATTACAGTCAGAATAATTCGGGACAGATGATGAGCAAACTTGTCTCCGACCTGTTTGATATCGCGGAATTTGCCCACCACGGACCGGAAAATCTGTTTATCTCTGTGGTCAAAATTATCGGTTCCTTTGTCTTTCTCTTTCTGATTAACTGGCGGCTTGCCCTGCCTCTGATCGTGCTTGTCATCTGCATGTTTCTGTTCTCTTTCCGGCAGAACAGCCGCATGCAGGAAACATTTATGGAAAACCGGCGTAAAATCGGAGATGTAAACGCCAGTCTGCAGGATACGCTCTCCGGCATCCGGGTTGTACAGTCTTTTACAAATGAAGAGATTGAACGGGACAAATTCAGGAAAAGCAATCACGCTTTCCTGCTCTCCAAACGGGATAATTATAACTGTATGGGAAGCTTTATGGGATGGAACCTGTTTTTCCAGGGTATGATGTATCTGGTAACTCTTGTATTCGGAGGATATCTCATTGCCCGCAATCTGATGGACGTAACAGATCTGGCTATGTATGCGCTGTATATCGGCATCTTCATCAGTCCTATTCAGATTCTTGTGGAACTGATCGAAATGATGCAGAAAGGGCTCGCCGGATTCCGCCGCTATCTGGACGTGATTGAGACCGAACCGGACATTGAGGATGCACCGGATGCCGTTCCTCTGGAAAATGTAAAAGGACGGGTCTGCTATGAAGATGTATCGTTCCATTACAGCGACGATGATACTCCCGTACTTTCTCATGTGTCCTTTGAGATTCCCGCTGGAAAATCCATTGCCCTGGTAGGCCCTTCCGGCAGCGGGAAGACCACCATCTGCTCCCTTCTCCCCCGGTTTTACGATGTAACCGGCGGCAGAATCACGGTAGACGGAAAAGATGTACGCACTCTGACCCTGAAAAGTCTGAGAAGTCAGATCGGCATGGTTCAGCAGGATGTGTACCTGTTCTGCGGCACTATCCGGGATAATATTGCCTACGGCAGACCCGGCGCTTCCCAGCAGGACATCGAGGACGCGGCAAAGCGTGCGAATATCCATGACTTTATTTCCAGTCTTCCGGACGGATATGACACATATGTAGGCGAACGGGGGACCCGCCTGTCCGGCGGCCAGAAGCAGAGAATATCCATTGCCAGGGTATTCCTGAAAAATCCACCTATCCTGATTCTGGACGAAGCCACAAGCGCGCTGGACAATGAAAGTGAGCGCTGGATTCAGCAGAGCCTGGAAGAACTGTCCAGAAACCGGACCACCATCACTATCGCACACCGGCTGTCCACTATACGGAATGCAGATGAAATTATCGTAATCACAGAAGACGGAATCGCAGAGCGCGGGACACACGAATCCCTGCTGGAAAAAGGAGGCTTATACGCCCACTATTATAATATGTAAGTTTGAATTTGTGGGTGAAGAGAACTTCCGCCGGGGAGTCCGGGTATGGTGCCGGA
>USFD01000088.1 GCA_900553885.1 uncultured Ruminococcus sp. | reverse complement strand
GGCAACACAAAAATTTTATATTTTTTTCATTGTCTACTTGACGGGTAGCACACCAAAATGCCGGACCAGGCCTTTTTCCTTTACAGATATCTGTTATCTTCTGTTTTTCTTTTTCTTCTTTTTGGATTTTCCGGATTTTTTGTTTCTTCTCCGGCTCTCTCCTGAAGTTTCTGATGCGTTGTCTTCACTCTGAACAGCTGTCTTCTGACCGCTGTCTCCTGCTTCCTTAACCGGGAGGGCTTTTGCAGCAGCCTTTGCTCCCGCGCCGATTCTGGTTTTCATTACATACCAGAGGGCTCCTGTTATGCAGACAGATGTATAGGCTCCGCAGGCAATACCTACCATCAGAGGTGCTGCAAATTCACGGATGGAGCTGACTCCAAGTACAAACAGCGCTACAACCATGATGAAGGTAGTCAGGTTGGTATAAATACTTCTTGTCAGTGTCTGTGTAATACATCTGTTTACAAGTTCCTTCAGATCCACATCTTTTCCCGCTTCTTTCATCTCCTCGCGGATACGGTCAAAGATAACGATTGTGGCATTAATCGAGTATCCGACGATTGTCAGCATGCAGGCAATAAATGTATTTCCTACAGAAACTCTTGCAATTACATAGAATGTCAGAACAACAAGCACATCGTGTACCAGAGCGATTACGGCGCTGGTTGCGAAACGGATGTCCTTGAACCGGAACCAGATATATACCAGCATGCACAGTGTTGCGATTACGACTGCAACAATAGCGTCTCTTCTCATTTCAGAACTTACTGTGGAGCTGATATTTTCTGTCTTGATATTATCTGCCTCCACGCCGTAGTTCTCGTTCATATAGTTTTCAAATTCCTGACGGGTCTCCAGATCCAGTGTCTGAGTCTTGAAGACTACGTCTGTGCTGCCTTTTACTGTCTGTACCTGGATATTATTATCTCCTGTAATCTCTTCCAGATCCGGAATCATCTCATTGTCAATTTCATCCAGTGTATATGCCTCATTAAATGTAACCGTTGTGGAACTTCCGCCTGCAAAATCCAGGCTGTAGTTCATCGCTCCGATTCCCCTTGCATGGTTGATGCCCATTCCGACAAAGCCGCTGAGGCACAGAACGATAGAAATAGCAAAGAAAACTTTTCTCTTTCCAAGGAAATCGATAGGCTTTCTTGCCGGTCTTATCTTGCCGTATACTTTCGGATTATGAATACCTACAGCATAGAAAGCATATATGATAAGTCTTGTTATTACAAGCGCGGTAAACATGGATACTACGATACCCAGTGCCAGGGTCTGCGCAAAGCCGCGGACTGTACCGCTTCCTCTCACCCAAAGCACTGCGGCTGCAATAAGCGTTGTCACGTTACCGTCGATAATCGCTGACATGGCCTTGTGGAATCCTGCGTGGAGAGCAGACTGAACGGATTTTCCTTCCGAAAGCTCTTCCCGCACACGGGCAAAGATAATAACATTTGCATCCACAGCCATACCAATACCCAGGATAATACCTGCAATACCCGGAAGAGTCAGGGTAATATCAAAAGCGTTCAGGAGCAGAAGAATCAGCCCTGTATAGATAACGAGCGCGATACTGGATGCGAGTCCCGGAAGCAGGTATACAAAGCACATAAAGATGCAGACAATCACAAGTCCGATCGCGCCTGCAAGAAGGCTGGTCTGGATTGCATCCTCGCCCAACTGTGCCCCTACTACATTGGAACTGATCTCTTCCAGCTCTACGTTCAGTCCTCCGATACGGATCGTAGAGGCCAGGTTTTCCGCCTCCTCATAATCCGCCATTCCTGTAATCTGTGCGCGGCCGTCTGTAATCGCGTCATTTACACGGGGAACGCTGACCAGATCGCCGTCATAGTAAATAGCAATGGTCTCATTGTTTGCCTTGGCCTCTTCTGTGGCAGCGGCGAAGGCAACCCTCCCCTCTTCTGTAAGGTTCAGTTCTACCGCATACTGATTGGAACCTGTCGTCTGATCAGAGTAGCTTCCTGCAGAAGCATCTGCCACTTCACTTCCTGTCAGAACGATGCTTCCGTCCTGCTGCAGTTCATCAATTGTTTTATTCAGCTCATAGGCGGAACCGTCTGCATTCAGAGAGTAATTTTCCGTTCCGTCACTGCCGTACTGCCGGATAAAATACAGGGATCCGGGCTGTCCCAGTTCTTCCAGAATCTCATTGGCATCCTGAACACCCGGGATCTCAATGCTTACACGGTTGTCCCCTTCCTGATACGCCTGAGCCTCTGTACTGTACTGCTCCACACGTCTCTGCATCTTATAAACGGTATCCTTCATATCTTCCTTAGACGGTGTGTCTCCTTTTGCCTGATATGTAATACTTACACCGCCTTCCAGGTCAAGGCCCAGATTGATGTTTTTTGCAGCTCCCATCCCTTTGTCATTCAGACCGTGAATGGTGGTAAAGCCCAGGAAGGCAATTACTGCAGCTATAACAATCAGGCTGATTATTCCTCTGCTCTTTTTCATGTCCTACATTCCTTTCTTACTTATCTGCCAGCGCAGCTTTTATCATAATCGCGCATTCCACCCGCTTGCGCTCCATCTCGCAGCTGATCTCATAAGTATCGTTGATGCTGCCGTGGAATTTATATGCATTTGCCATGCATCCTCCGCTGCAGTAATATCTGGCAAAACATTTTCTGCAGCTTTCTTTGGAGTACACGCTGCACCCCCGGAACGCATCGGCAATCTGCGGTTTTACAATTCCTTCATCCACATTGCCCATAAGGAACTCTTCCTGTCCGACAAACTGATGGCAGGGATAAAGATCTCCCCAGGGCGTAACCGCCAGATACTCCGTTCCCGAGCCGCAGCCGGACAGACGTTTCGACACACAGGGTCCGCCTTCCAGATCAATCATAAAATGGAAGAAATTAAAACCGTCTCCGCTTTTTTCTCTGTCCACCATGATCTTTGCCAGCTTATCATACTCCTCAAATATGACCGGAAGATCCTCCTTACGGATAGCATAGGGATCTGTGTCTTCCCCCACCACCGGTTCTATGGAGATCTGCTTGAATCCCAGTTCCGCAAAATGAAGTACGTCCTGGGAAAAGTCAAGATTATTCCGGGTAAATGTTCCCCTCACATAATATTTTTCCTGGTTTCTGCTTTCGGCAAGTTTCTGGAACTTCGGCACAATCAGGTCATAGCTTCCTTTTCCGTTCCGGAACGGCCGCATCCTGTCATTTACCTCTTTCCTCCCGTCCAGGCTGAGAACTACATTATCCATCTCCCGGTTGACAAACTCCTGTACCTCATCATTGAGCAGCACTCCGTTTGTCGTCAGAGTAAACCGGAAATGTTTATCATGAAGCTTCTCCTGCTCCCTTCCGTAGGCCACCAGATCCTTTACCACCTGCCAGTTCATCAGCGGTTCCCCGCCGAAGAAGTCAACTTCCAGGTTTCTCCGGTTTCCGGAATTGGCAATCAAAAAATCAAGGGCTTTCTTCCCCACTTCAAAGGACATCAGCGCCCGGCGTCCGTGATACTCGCCTTCCTCGGCAAAACAGTACCGGCATGCCAGATTGCAGTCGTGGGCGATATGAAGGCAAAGCGCCTTGACAACTGTCTTTCTCTGTTTCACCACATCTATGAAGTCTTCATAAATATCCCTGGTAAACAGACGGCCCTGCTCTGTCAGCTCAATTACCGCCTCCAGGATCTCGGAAAGCTCGTCCCATGAATAGGTCTGTCCGAGCCTGTTCTTCAGGAAATCCGCTGTTTCCTCCGACCGGAGCGTCTCCGGCGTATGAAATTCATTCTGCTGTTCCAGTTCCCGGATTACATCATATGCGGCCTGATCCACTACATGTACAGCGCCGCTGTTTACGTCAAGAACAATATTATATCCATTATTCTGATACTGGTGTATCACAAAGATTTCCTCTCTTTCTGTCTTTGGTACAGACAAGGTACATGCGTAAGGCAGCGGACTTTCGGCCCGCTGCCTTACCCCCTTGTGTTCTTTTTCATCAGAACCGGATTATTTCCGGTTTTCGCAGGTCTGATTGCCTACTGTGCAGGATGTCTTGCATGCTGACTGACATGAAGTCTGGCACTCGCCGCATCCGCCTTTTTTTACTGTATTGTTTAATGTCTGTGTATTCAGTGTCTTAATATGTTTCATGGCTTATCCTCCTGATCTTCCTGTGCCCGCGGCACGTTATGCTCGTAATATTATAGCACAGGATTTCTCAATTTAAAAGCCCCTTTTTACGACACCATACCGCCCAGCATTCCCCCGCCTGCACAGAGCAGAAATGTAGTTGCCAGATTCATCAGATCTGACTGTACAGAGCGGTACAGCCCCAGGGAAATTATGATCAGAAGAGCAAAATACAGCGTACCTGTAACAAGCCCCCACAGGAACTTCCTGTTTCCGGAAAGCTTTCCCATCACAAAGCCTCCTGAGAAGGAGGAAATCACATAGATCAGGAGAATTCCTGCATTTACCATTTCCTCGCCAAGTCCTGCCTTATACAGCAGCAGGGCCAGTATCACAAGTAAAATTCCGGTTACAATATATGCACAGAGAAGGGATTTCAGAAACCACACCGCCCTGCGCTCTACCTTCTGCTTTCTTCCTGCATTTTTGTCCATCTTCTTCTCTCCTCCCAATCATAGATCACACGGTTTTTGCTGCCGGGATCTGCATCCTGCTGATTTTATCCGCGGCAGTTCAGCCCGCGCCGTCTGCGAAGCTGAACTGATACAATAAATCTTATGATTGTCCGGAAAGAAATATTCCATAAACTTCTGCTTTTCCTAGCCCATCTGTCTTCCCAGGAAATCCGCAGCGCTTTGCGCCACTTTCTGCTCCAGTTCTCCCAGAGTGCGCTTTTCATCCCGGTTAAGCAGCACCACGGCGCCGATCACGTCCCCCTCACAGATTACCGGACTGATAACCTGATCCTGATATGTCCCCATCTCCGGCGTCACTTTAACATATCCGGGCTGACCGGATTTTTCCAGAAGCTGGGTTCTGTCATGCAGAAGTTTTGTAAATTCCCTGCCCACGGGCTGATCCTGGAGATCCTTTTTCCCGCTGCCGGAAGCAGCCACAATCTGATCTGTGTCGGTAATGCAGACCGTACACCCTATGGTCTGGGACAGACTTTCGGCATAAAGTTTTGCCATTGTGCCCAGTTCCCCAATGGGTGAATATTTTTTCAGAATAATCTCTCCGTCCCGGTCCGTAAATATTTCAAGGGGATCGCTTTCTCTTATCCGCAGAGTTCTCCTGATCTCCTTCGGAATAACCACGCGCCCCAGATCGTCAATCCGCCTTACAATTCCCGTTGCTTTCATCTGATTACCTCCATCACAATTCGTATATGCCCCGTATTTTCTGCGCCGCAGATTTCCGGATGCAGTTAAATTCTTAATATTAGTACTATTATCTGTAAATGAAGGCATTATATACCTTATCAGATGCATCCTTTGTTTTTTCTTGAATCCCATCCGGCACTGCCGGCATAGGCGCTGCAGTCTTTTCAGGCCCGCTTTACTTTTCCGGATGAAATATGTAGAATGAAAACAATGACAAAAAGGAGCAGGTAGTTATGAAAGTTGTTATTGCAATAGATTCTTTTAAAGGAAGTCTTACCTCTCTGGAAGCTGCCGAAGCAGTTCAGGCCGGCATTCTTGCCGCCAGGCCGGACGCACAGATTATCATAAAACCCGTGGCGGACGGAGGGGAAGGAACCGTAGACGCACTGACGCAGGGAACGGATGCGCGGAAAATCACCGTCCGGGTTTCCGGGCCCTACAGAGAACCGGTCTCCGGTTCCTACGCCTTTCTGCCCGGGACAGGCACTGCTGTCATCGAGATGGCGGCCGCATCAGGAATTACGCTGACAGAAAAAAGGAATCCGCTTCTGGCAACCACATACGGGACAGGGCAGCTCATCGCCCACGGGATCCGAAACGGCTGCCGGGATTTTATCATTGGAATCGGCGGAAGCGCTACAAACGACGGCGGGACAGGAATGCTCCGCGCCCTTGGCTTCCGTTTTCTGGATCAGAACGGACAGGATATCGGCGACGGCGCCCGCGGCCTGGAGCATATCTGCTCCATTGATCCATCCGGGAGTATGCCGGAACTTTCCCGGTGCCGCTTCCGGGTGGCCTGCGATGTGACCAACCCGCTCTGCGGAAAAAACGGAGCCACTTATGTATACGGCCCTCAGAAGGGGCTGCCGGATGAACTGCTGGAGAAAGTCGACCGGGACATGTACCGCTATGCCGGGCTGACCGCCGCAGTCACCGGGCAGGACTTTGCCTGCGTGCCGGGAGCCGGTGCCGCAGGAGGCATGGGGTTTGCACTTCTTAGCTATCTGCATGCAGAGCTCTTCTCCGGCATACGGCTGATCCTCTCTGTGTCAGGCGTAGAAAAAGACCTGGAAGACGCGGACTATGCCGTAACAGGGGAAGGCCGGATTGACAGTCAGACATCTTCCGGAAAAGTGCCTGCAGGGGTGGCCCGGCTTGCAGCAGAATACGGAGTCCGGGTAATCGCTTTTGCAGGAAGCGTCTCGGAAGATCCGGCTGTCTCTTCCGCCTGCCGGGAGGCAGGGATTACTGCCATATTCCCTGTTATCAGGGAAATAACAACGCTCCGGGAGGCTATGCTTCCGGAGCGTGCAAAATCAAATCTTACCGCATGTGCCGAGCAGGTCTTCCGGCTTCTCTGAATGCTTCAGAGCCCGGAAGTCCTTCTTTCTTGTTCTTCAATGTTCTTTATGACTGTTCCATCTCGCAGTACTGCTGGGCAATATTCAGGACATGATCTCCCATTCGCTCAAAGTCCGTAAGGACTTCTGAGAATACAATACCGCTCTGAGGCTTGCATTTTCCTTTCTTCAGCCTCTGAATCTGCTTCTTGAAATATTTGTCCCGCATATCGTCGGTCTTCTGTTCCATTATTGATGCATTTTTAAGCACCTGTGCCGCATTTTCCGAACTCACGTCGCGCACAGTATCCAGGGATGCAACGGTCTGCTTTTTCATCTCGGAAAGTTCTTCCAGTACATTGTCCGAGAATGAAATCTGCCATTTATTCATATCATCCGCATATCCTGCCACATTGACAGCATGATCTCCGATCCGTTCCAGATTTGCAATAATGGAATAGTATCCGTTAATCTTTCTGGAATCTGACATAGACATTTCCGATGCCATCAGCGAGACGATATATTCGGCTATTCCTTTATTCAGATAGTCGATATACTCTTCCCTCTCCGCCACCTTTTTGCGCAGCTTGTCATCATATTTAATAAGTGTGGCAAATGAATCTTCAATATTCTTTCTTACCATATCCTGCATTCTGCCCACCTCATCGCGCACCTGGGATACAGCCACTGCACTGTGTCCGATCGCATAGGAGGACTCAAAAGGCCGGATATATTTGAGGCGGAGGTCCTCATCATCTTCCTTTTTATGATCCGGAAGAATATGCTCTGCCGCTTTCGCCATATAAGTTCCGAACGGAAGAAGGATACAGGTTGTTACGATATTAAATATCGTATGCGCATTCGCGATCTGCGCTACCGGATTGCCCGGTGTCAGAGACTCCACAAAGGATACATACGGCGTCACCATACAGACAACGGTAAAAATAATTGTTCCGATTATATTGAACATCAGATGGATAATCGTTGTTCTCTTGGCATTTACTTTCATGCCGATGGATGCCAGTACCGCTGTAATACAGGTGCCGATATTCTGTCCGAAAAGAATATATACCGCGCTCGCCAGCGGAACCTGTCCGGTTGCGGCCAGCGCCTGAAGAATTCCTACCGAAGCGGAAGAAGACTGAATAATTGCCGTAAATACCGCACCGATCAGAATTCCCAGGACCGGATTGCTGAATTTCGTCATCAGATTGATAAACTGCGGGGAATTCTGCAGAGGTTCCATAGCCGCTCCCATCATATCCATTCCCATAAAAAGAATACCCAGTCCTGCCAGGATGCTGCTTACGTGGTGAACCTTTTCATTCTTAACAAACATAATTGCAGCCACGCCGACAATAGCAAACAGCGGAGCAATTGCCCCCATGTCAAGAGCGATCAGCTGGCCGGTTATGGTTGTACCGATATTGGCGCCCATGATTACCCATACAGCCTGTTTCAGTGTCATAAGTCCTGAATTGACAAATCCCACGAGCATAACTGTCGTCGCAGAAGATGACTGAATGACCGCCGTGATGCCGGCCCCCACCAGCACACCTTTAATCCGGTTGGAGGTCAGTTTCTCCAGAATTGATTTCATCTTGTTGCCCGCGGCAGCTTCCAGCCCTGTACTCATCATCTGCATTCCGTACAGGAACAGTGCCAGACCGCCAAACAATGAGAGGATATCTGTTATTCCCATTCCTTTTTTCTCCTTTGCATATGTATTTTCTGCAAAACCAGTGTCACTTGTGCGGCTGATCAGTATTCATCTGCAAAACTCCCGAAAAATCCGCACTATAATTAAAGTAGCATGTGTCCATCCTGCATGTCAACGGATATTTAACCTTTTCTTAACCTTTTTCTTTCTGATTTTTTACCTGTTTTTAACACCTCCTCTTCATCCTTTAGTGCTCTGCTTTCGGAAAGTGTATGAAAGGACGTGCAAAAGAAGCTGTGTTTGCCCTTATTCCGGCTTTACAACCGCACTTTATTCTGCTAAAATTTATGGCATGGCAAAATGAAGGAGTGAGTGGTTCATGAGTCTAACAATTCCTATTGAAACATCTGCCAGACACATCCATATTACACAGCAGGACTTCGAAACCCTGTTCGGTCCCGGAGCAAAACCTACTTTTGCGAAAGAATTAAGCCAGCCCGGACAGTATGCCTGCAAGGAACGTCTGACTGTCGCCGGACCGAAAGGCCGGTTTGAAAGAGTTGTAATCCTGGGGCCCTGCCGCAGTGAAACCCAGGTGGAAATCTCTGTTACAGACGCCCGGAGACTGGGCATCAAAAGTGTAATCCGCCAGTCCGGTGATCTGGAAGGAACTCCCGGCTGTACATTAATCGGACCAAAGGGGAAGATCGAGCTGTCCAGGGGAGTGATTGTGGCAAAACGTCATATTCATATGACGCCCGTAGACGCTTTACGCGCCCATGTAAAAGATAATGATATCGTGTTTGTAATAACAACCAGCTATGAGCGTTCTCTCATCTTTTCTGACGTAGTGGTGCGGGTCAGCCCTTCCTATTCTCTCGCAATGCATGTGGATACGGACGAGGCAAATGCATTTGCCAACGAAGATAACCCCACCGGAGTCATTCTCAAACTGTTTGACGGACACACCTATAACCTTCAGGCGTGGGCCGAGGAACTCCGGGCCGGAATTCACCGGTAAGCGTGGGGACAGATAAAATTTTATTCTAAATCAGCAGAACCGGATAATAAACGGTCCGGCTGTTCAGATTATCAGATGAGGAGGATGAAAACATGAGTAAAATTGATGAAGTAAGAAGCGCGATGGTTGCCGCAATGAAAGCTGGCGACAAAGAGAGGAAAGCTGCTCTTTCTTTCCTTCTGTCATCCCTGAAGAACAAGGCCATCGACAAAAGAGCAGACCTGACGGAAGAGGAAGAGGCACAGGTAATATTAAAGGAAATCAAACAGCTGAAGGAAACGCTTGACATGACTCCGGCTGACCGTACCGATATTATCGAAGAGTGCCGGAAACGGCTGAGTGTGCTGGAAGAGTATGCCCCGAAAATGATGAGCGAAGAGGAAATCCGCGCAGTTGTACTTGACGTTCTCTCCGGTCTGGGCATCGAGAAACCGGGCCCGAAGGACAAAGGCCGCATTATGAAGGAACTGATGCCAAAAGTAAAAGGAAAAGCCGACGGAAAACAGGTTAACGAAATCGTCGCTTCCATGATGCAGTAGACGGGAGCGTATATCTGTTATGTTTATTCTGATCTTTGAGCAGCTTGTGAAGATGTTCTTCATTATGCTGCTCGCTATTTTGTGTTATAAAATCAAACTGGTAAATCAGGAGGGAAACAAAACCGTATCCAATCTCCTGCTTCTTGTCGTGAATCCTTTCGTCATTATCACCACATATCAGACGGACTATAAGCCGGAACTTGTACGGGGACTGCTTATTTCTTTCGGCGCCGCCGTGCTCTGCCACATTGTCGGAATCCTGGTGACAACACTTCTGATCCGTCCCAAAGGCAGCCCTGACGCCAACATCGAGCGCTATAACGCTATGTATTCCAACTGTGGATTTATCGGTATCCCGCTGATCAACAGTGTGCTTGGCAGCAACGGCGTTTTCTTTCTGTCCGCCTACATTGTTGTGTTCAACCTGTTCTCCTGGACCCACGGAGTGGTTCTGATGGAGAAAAAGTTTTCCTGGGAAAATGTGCGAAAAGGACTGCGGACCCCTATGGTTATTGCAACACTCATCGCAGTTCTGCTCTTTTTCTTCCGGATCCGTTTTCCGGATGTGGTGCTGGATTCCATGAATTATGTTGCAGATATGAACACGCCTCTGGCTATGATGGTCGCCGGTTTCTCGGTGGCGCAGACAGATATTCTTAAAATGTGCACCAAACTGCGGGTATATTTCTCCTGCTTTCTGAAGCTGGTGCTGATTCCGGTTATTATGATTTTCCTTCTGAAAATCATTCCGCTGCCTCAGGATGTAGCCATGACAACACTGATCGCCTGTGCCTGTCCTGCTGCCACTACCGGCACAATGATGGCAATCCGCTACAGGCAGAACTATACTTATGCTTCAGAAATGTTCGCCCTGTCCACGATACTTGCCGTGGCGACAATTCCCCTGATTGTGCTGCTGGCGGAAACCGTTTTATAAAGTCCGGGCCCTGGCAGCGTCTATAACAAACGCAACCCCCGCAGAAAGCAAAAGCGTAAGTATGAAGCTCAGCCATACTTACGCTTTTTTTCAGAATAGTTCTGTAAAATAATACTGTCGGATACTTTCCATGCTCTTCTTCCGCGGAAGCACAGGGCACGCCGGATTTACAGAATATCTATATGCTCTCCCGCCAGCGCTTTATTCATGCTGCGCACTGCACAGAACTTGCCGCACATGGAACAGGTATCGTCATGCTCCGGCTTGCGGTCGTCTCTGATTTTCTTTGCTGTTTCCGGATCCATGGCGCATGCCCACTGTGCTTCCCAGTCCAGGGCTCTTCTGGCGTCAGCCATTTTATCGTCCATTTCCCGCGCTCCGCGCACTCCTTTTGCAATATCCGCCGCATGAGCCGCGATCTTGGATGCAATAATTCCCTGCTTTACGTCTTCCAGATTCGGAAGTGCCAGATGTTCTGCCGGCGTCACATAACAGAGGAACGCAGCACCGGACGCAGCGGCGATGGCACCGCCGATGGCAGCCGTAATGTGATCATACCCCGGAGCTATATCGGTTACAAGAGGTCCTAATACATAGAAAGGTGCGCCGCCGCAGATGCTCTGCTGCACTTTCATATTTGCAGCGATCTGATCCATCGGCATATGGCCCGGTCCTTCCACCATGACCTGAACATCTTTCTCCCATGCACGCTTTGTCAGTTCGCCCAGACGCACCAGTTCTTCAATCTGGCAGACATCTGTGGCGTCAGCCAGACATCCCGGACGGCATGCGTCTCCAAGAGAAATCGTCACATCATACTCCCGGCAGATATCCAGAATTTCATCATAGTATTCATAGAAGGGATTCTCCTCCCCTGTCATGCACATCCATGCAAATACAAGAGAACCTCCGCGGGATACAATATTCATTTTGCGCTTGTGATTGCGGATCTGGTCAATCGTTTTTCTTGTAATGCCGCAGTGCAGAGTAACAAAATCCACGCCGTCCTCCGCGTGCAGACGGACTACATCAATAAAATCCTTTGCCGAAAGCGTATCCAGATCTCTCTGGTAGTGGATCACAGAATCATATACCGGCACAGTTCCGATCATGGCCGGACACTCGCTGGTCAGTTTGCGGCGGAAGGGAATCGTATCTCCGTGAGAAGACAGATCCATAATCGCGTGCGCTCCCATATTCACCGCTTCCATTACTTTCTGCATTTCCACATCATAGTCCTTGCAGTCTCTGGAAACTCCCAGATTGACATTAATCTTTGTGCTCAGCATGGAGCCTACACCCTGGGGATCCAGGCAGGTGTGATTCTTATTGGCACAGATCACCACTTTTCCGGAGGCTACCAGCGGCATAAGTTCATCTGTAGTCATGCGTTCTTTTTCCGCCACCTTAATCAGTTCCGGTGTTACAATTCCTTTTCTGGCGGCTTCCATCTGTGTTGCGTATTCTCTCATCGTCTTTTCTCCCTTCTTGTTTTGGGGACGTATTATCCAGAAAATAAAAAAGAAGGTCTCCAAAAGGAACCTTCCTGCGAACCGGCATCCTGCCGGTATATCTATGCTGGCATATGTCCCTACGTTGGCATTATCCAAATCAGGTCTGCGGGTCTAAGCAATCCAGCTTACTCTCAGCCCGCTTAAGCGAGCTCCCCGGTTTTATCGTATTTTGCCTTTTTGTATTATACTGTATAATTCTCAATTTGTAAAGAAAGGATAAAACCTTATCCTTGTTCACAATTTATTCATTTATCATTAAAAAATCTTTCATTTTATCAACATGTATTCTTCATTTCTCTCGCATATACTGTAACCATAGAAAACAAACACAAACAAGACGCCACAAGTTATTTGAATAAACTTTTTCATAATACATGCCGGGAACCGCGAAAGCGGTTACCCGGCATCCTCCCTTTTTACGGGGTGATTTAAGGATATCAGCGCATTTCTGATATCTTTTTTTGTTCTGAACTACATTACTGCACCACTTTTTACACCACAAAAAAAAATAAAGCGCCGGACTGAATCTGTGGTGTGCTACCCGTCAAGTAGACAATGAAAAAAATATAAAATTTTTGTGT
>USFD01000087.1 GCA_900553885.1 uncultured Ruminococcus sp. | reverse complement strand
CTTCTTATCAAAGAAGATTTTTCCCTATAGACACAGAAATTTTTACGCCCTCTTTTCTATTGTGCAAATATTATATGAATTATACTTCTGTTTTTATTCTGTTATTCCTTTTTCTTTAAGAAATGATTTTCGTAAAAGTCTTCTGCTGATAAATTCTGAATATTCTATAAGTTCTTGTAAAGTAAAAAAATATAAATCTGCGTCAAGTTCCCGCTCCTCATTAGCTTCTGTGAAAAAAAATATTTTTATTTCTGTGATTGTAACATTTTGGTTATTTATATTTTGCGTACCTAAAAAAAATTTTTTGCTTTTGATGCGTGGGGTGCAGATGCTTATTGGATCAATAGAGTAAGCATTATCACCGGAATATAATAGTACTTTTGAGAGGTATATTCCGTGCATTTCTAAAAGTCTTTTAATTGCGCGTGAGTCTTCCTCTGACTCCTTGATATTGTTTTCCCGCCGTTCGATTTCTGTTTTGTAATCGACTTTGCATAACAAATAGTTGGGAAGTACATGAAATATTTCGGCAAAACGATTAGCTGCACTTTCAGTTAGTGGTTTTTTCCCTGTAATTATGAAACTGATATATTGTGGAGTATAATTCGACTTCTCAGCGAGCTCTGATTGATTGATTCCGTTTTCTTCCATACATTGCTTTAATCTGGTAGTGATTTTTTTGTTTAATTTCAATTTAACTATCTCCTACAATTATTGATTCCCTATGATTGTCTATGGTGTCTAATGTTCTTTAATGCAATATCTGCATTTAAACAACTTTGTTGTTTAATAGTTGTTTGATTTTAATATAACTTAAGTTTAATATAATATCAAGAGGACTTATATAAGTTCTTTATCAAAATTTGAAAGGAGTTGCAAAAATATGAATGAAAAGACGCAGGCAGTTAATGAAGCTAAGAGATTGGTGGATGTTTCCGGGTTCATGCTCTATACAGGGCTGGGGCGTAATAACGCTATGAAGCTCGGGAAGGAAATTGGATGTAAAATTAAGATTGGCAGGCGCTCCCTGTATGATCTGAGAAAAGCAGACCGGTATTTCGATTCATTATCAGGGGTAAAGTAATGCAGGGAGAAAACAGAAATAACCGAGTACATACAGGGAATCAGTCCGGCAAGACTGAATTTCCAATAATGGGCCTGCTGCCAGTCGGCAAAGAAAACGCAATCAGTACAGCGGATCTGGTGCGGTTGACGGGGTGTAAATCTGCCCGGGATCTTCAGGAGCGTATTGCTTATGAGAGAAATCACGGTGCGGTGATATGCTCCGGCTCCGGGCGAGGTTACTGGAAACCGAAGAACAGGCAGGAGATACAGGAGTTTGTCGGGACTATGGACGCAAGGGCGTTGAATACTCTGAGAGCAGCAAAGAGTGCGAGAGCGGCTTTGAAAATTCCGGTCGGGCAGCAGGTCGTAGAAGGGAGTGAGAGAGATGGCGGAAGTAAAGTGGATTAAGATAGCAACAGATATATTTGATGATGAAAAAATTCTGCTTATCGAAAGTATGCCGGACTCCTATGCAATTATAACAGCATGGTTCAAATTATTGTGTCTTGCAGGGAAAATGAATAATAGTGGAGTATTTATCATGAATGATCGGATTGCATACACAGACAAAATGCTGGCAACTGTATTCCGGATGAAAGAAACAACCGTTAAATTAGCATTGGACACGTTTGAACGATTTGGGATGATTGAAAGAATAGACGGAGCTATTACTATTCCGAACTGGGGGAAACATCAAAATCTTGATTCTATCGAAAGAAAGCGGGAATATCAGCGCGGATATATGAGGCAATACCGTGAAAAGCAAAGAGTTTTAGCGGACAAGTCTAACTGTAAGACTAACAGTAAAGCTAAAGTTAGCCGTACAGATAAAGAAATAGATATAGATAATAATATATGTTCACCGGATCCGGACGAACGTGAACAAAATTTTGAAAAAATCTATGAAATTTATCCGAAAAAGCGTGGGCGAACACGTGCATTTTCAAATTATTGTTCGTGGCTGAAAGGTCGGACAGTAAACGGGAAACGGAGAAAGCTGACAAACCGGGAAATGTATCTTGCTGTGTACCGGTACGTGGAGCAGCAGAAAGCCAGCGGAACAGAATTAGAATATTACAAAAATTTTGATACCTTGATGGGAAGTCAGCTTCTTGATTATGTGGAGGATGCAGAGAATGAGCAGTCTTGAAGAACGGTCCGTGATCGGCTGTCTGCTGATGGACAATGGACAGATACATAAAATTTACGACATATTAAATCCGGAAATGTTCAGCGATCCGCTTATGCGAGAGATATACCGGGAGATTGTAAAGACTTATGATATTGGACAGCCGTCTAATCTCGTAACGATCACGCAGGCGCTAGAGTGTGACACGTTCCCCCGAGAGCACATTGGACAGGTGTTAAAGGAATGCGTCCTGCTGCCGATCACATCAGGAGAAATCAAAAGCTATGCTGACAGTCTTGTGAAAGAGTATAAGGCGAGAGAATTAAAGAGGCTTATGTCTAATATGCAGATCACGGCAGCAGGCGTTAATACACAGATTACAGATCTGCTGAAGGAGCTTGAAGCGCTCAAAAAGAATGAAAAGAGCCGGGCAAGGCAATTATCTGCAATCGTGGGAGAATATCAGAATCAGTATTTCAAAGAGCAGACAGAGGATAAGCTGTATACAGGATTCTCTAAACTGGATGATATCACAGGCGGCCTAGAGGGCGGTGACATGATTGTGATAGGAGCCAGACCGGGAGTCGGGAAGTCTGCTTTTATCTCTCAGATTATTCTTGAAATGGCTAAAAAGGGAAAACGGATCGGTTTCTATAATCTGGAAATGTCAGATAAGCAGGTGTATGAGCGTTTCCTGAGCAATCAGAGCGGGATCAGGCTGAATCGTATACGCAGAGCAAAGCGGTTTCTTGGAGATGAACAGGAACGCTTTCAGAAAGCCAATGATACACTGGGAAAGATGGATATTCTTATCAGCAGTGGGGCAAAGTCTGTATCTGAAATCCGCAACGAGTGCCGACATCAGGAACTTGACTGTATCATTATCGACTATCTGCAGTTAGTAAAAGCGGATATTAGATACCAGAGCCGGGCGAGCGAGGTTGGAGCTATTTCTAAAGCGATAAAGGCGCTTGCTATGGAACTGAATATCCCGATTATCGCGCTCTCTCAGTTGAACCGAGTCAGTGAGATAAGGGAGACGAAAGAGCCCACAATGGGAGAGCTCCGAGAAGCCGGAGACATTGAGCAGGATGCAAGCATCATTATTCTGTTGTGGAATCTGGATGCAGAGGATATCAGCCGGAAAGGGCTGAAAGTCGATAAGAACCGGCAGGGAGAGCTCGGAAAGATTGTGTATAGGTTTGACGGCGGAGAAATGAAATTCATAGAAACTGATGAAGAAGCAAAAGGCAGCGGGGAATTTAAACGAGCCTCGGCAAAAACTCCGTTTGATTAAAGTATGAGTGCAATAAAACTACAAAAGGGTACTGAAGAATTTGAAATGTTCCGGGATTATTGGAAGATACTCGAGGAAAACTGGGGCATTGAAGATTCGGAGGCATACTGGGAAAAAGTGATCAGAGATACAGGTGCATTTTGTGCAAAGTACAAAACCGAATTTTCTAAAGAATTGACACTTGCGTTATTAAATGAATTGGAAAGGAAAGCAAAATATGAAAAGAAATTGCAGGGCCATAATTGAAAAGGGAGATCCGTATATCCGACAGAGCATGAGCATATACCCGACAGCATGGGCAGATATAATGATGAGCATAAAAAAGAGTCAGACAGCCGACAGTAAAGTCTATGAGTTGGATGGTGAGCTGATAGACGTATCAGGAGATAAAGGCTGTATATCCTTGAAGAATGGAATTCTGTTATCTGTGCCGCTTTGCTGTATACGGCTGACAGATACATAAAAAGAGCCTGCCACAAACAGGCAAACCCTCTTCTGAATATTCGATAAATCAAATTATAAGGGAGTGGGCGGCTTATGTCAATGAACCTTGAAAACAGAATACAGACGAATGAGCAGCTGGTTCTCCGGATATGGAATGGAGACAATAAGTCAGAGAATATGCTGCAGCTCTGGAAACAGAACAAAGGATTTATAGCAATGATGGCCCGGCGGTATTCTGTAGGAGCAGAGCTGGAAGACCTGGAACAGGAAGGCTATATCGGGCTGTGTGAGGCCGTCCGGAACTACGATCCGGCCCGTGGCATGTCCTTCATCAGTTACGCGGCCTTTTATATTAAACGCCGGATGCGGATCTGCGTAGACAACAGCCGGACCGTGCGGCTCTCTTTTAACGCAGGGGACGAAGTCCGGCAGTACCAGAAGATTGTCCGGGAATACCGGCAGGAGTGCGGCTGTGAGCCATCAGACCGGGAACTGTGCGGTCTTCTGTGCATCAGCTGGGAGAAACTTGAACAGATCAGGAAAGCGGCTCAGATGGGAAATATACGAAGCTTGGACGAACCGGTGCAGGGGTTGGAAGGTGATGTTAATATAGGGGACACGGTCCCTTCCGGTGAGGATATGGAAGAGGATGTCATCCGGAGACTGGACAGGGAGCAGATGAGCCGGGAGATCTGGCTGGCAGTGGATCAGCTGCCCGGAGACCTGCCGGCTGCTGTCCATCTCAGGTATGAGAACGGGCTTACCCTGGAGAAGACAGGCCAGGCTCTGGGTGTGAACAAGGAAAGGGCGCGACAGCTTGAAAGTAAGGCACTACGGATGCTTAGGCTTCCGCATAGGTGCAAAAGGTTTCGGGTATATCATGAAGAATATATTTCTGCTGCACCTATTTCTCATGCAGGTTTGAATAATTTTAAAACAACATGGTGGAGCGAAACAGAAAGGCTGGCGATAATGGAATAAGTCCCCCCTGGGCGGGCCGGATGAATAAAATAAAATTTCTACTGGCGTGGGTAAGTATTTCCAACTCTGAGAGAAATCTGTTCAAAGGGGGGAACGTTACTATTGTGTGCAAAAGTAACGCATCAAAAAGCTGATATGGAACGGTTGAGAAATAGTCGTGAAATGGATTCTGTGCTTTAAAATTCAATACGGGTGTGGGAAATGCGCATTTAAAAATATGCACACGAAGAAATATTAGGGTACAGATGTGAAATTGATTTTTCAAAGAAAATAGCAGAGTTATGCGCACCTTGATAATTGAATACGGATAATCTGATGGAATAAAAGAGTAACATTCATAGATCAAAATTTGATGATTGCTGCCTGCTGCCCGATATGGTAGTATATGGACAGGAACAACCGTGTTACAGGGTGGCTGACCTCTATTCTACATAGAATGGGGGTGGTGCTGATGGACAAGAAACCATTTGATTTTAAAGACCTTATGGCTTTTGGAATGTTCATTCTGGCATTGCTGACATTCGTATTCGCGAATTTAAAGTAGTGCTTAAAGCATAGCAAAACCGCCCTTGTACTTTGGCGAGTAAGGGCGGTTTTAAAACTTAACTTATTGGTCAACCACTTTGGCGGTTGTTCCTTTTGTGTCTTTAATATAGCATATCTGGCCGGGGCGTGCAAGGGATTATTCAGAATCGCGTTCCATTCGTTCATCAATGGCTTTCTTGATATATCCGTTCACGGACTCCCCGGAGCGTTTTGCTGCCGATTTTATTTCCTCATATTTTTCTTTTTGAACGTCCAGAGGGATACGTTTGAGGCTTTTTCGTGCATAATTGTATCGCGCTTGTTTTTGCGCATCAGTTAGTGTCATGCATTCACATCCTTTCATGGGGCGAGTCCAAAAAAGGACACACCTCTTCTAGTATGCCTTAAGTATAGCATATATTGTAATACATGTACATGTATAAAATAAACAGAAATACATGTACATGTTTGTGGATTCTGTCAATAGAAATATACATGTACATGTACTATAATAAGACCATAAGATAAAGGTGAGGCAAACGAACAGCTCGAAAAGCTGCGAAGCCGGAAACCATATACCTGTGAGCGAAGTCGTGGACGAAGTGCAATAGTCAGGAAGATGATCCGGCCGGATGCATCCGATATCTTATAAAAAGCAATGGAAGGAGACAGGAACATGAAATACAATCTCAGGGCGATCATGTTAAGAGCATGGAAGAACTACCGTAAGATGCAGCTTTCATTCGCGGAGTGCTTACATAGAGCATGGCTCTCAGCGAAAGCTGAGGAAGTCAACACTAAGCGGATTGAAAACGCGAAAGCGGCAGCAGGAATCAACGAGGAGACGAACACATGGAGCGACTGGAAACAGCTCGGATATGAAGTGATCCACGGCAGCAGGGCGCTGTTTGGCGCAGAGCTGATCTGGGGGAGTAAGGGAGATGGTGCTATATATAAAGCGAGATTCTTCGGACGCTCTCAGGTGCAGGAGATCGCGACAGCATAAAGAAAATGCCCTTGCCAGTGCTGCAACACTGACAGGGGCGAGTACAGCCGGAGCTATACCAAATTCAACAGCCATAGTATAGCAGAGATCTGGCAGAAAGAGCAAGAGGAAAGATGACAAAGAAGGAATATGCAACATATATTCTGAAATATGTGTGTGAAATAGAAGACGTTACCCGTCTGAATCGAATCTTAAATTATGTTTCAAAAGAATGCGTAAAAGATTCTGGCAGAACAGAGGACCAGAGCGATTCGGCAGAGTGGATAAGATACAAAGCTGCGCTTGATGCGGTGTATAAGGTTGATGATCCGGAAAAGTTGGAGCTGATAGTGCGTTTTGCTCGAAGTCTGGCAGATATCGGCAGGAAAGAAGGTAGCGAGGATGACAGATAACAGAGAATACAGGGCGCGTATACATATTATGGTTGATGATATTGAGAGCAACCACAGATTAAGACAGCTTCATGCTTTAATATATCGGAAGCAGATTGAACGGGAAAAGAGCCGGGCAGGTGGAACGCTGTCAGAGGATGAATGGTCTGATCTGGTCTGTCTCGGCACAAGCTACGGACAGGCGCAGGGCTTCGAGAGCGGCTTCAGGTATGATCTGGCACTGATCTTTGAAAGCCTGAGCAATTAAAAGCCCCGCGGTGCGGCAACACCACGAGGCAAAACAGAAATAACCCAATACACACGATAAAGGGTCAACATGATTATATACTGTCATGTGGCCCTATTGCAATATGTGAACTGACGTTCAGACGGCAGAGAAAGGAGCAGGCATGGCAGTTGATAAGAGAGGGAGAAAGCTCCCAAAAGGGATAAGGCAGCGTTATGAGGATTTTGAAGGGCGTTTCATGTACCGGGGTAAAAGATACCTTGTGCATGGGAAAACGGTCACAGAGACGCAGAAAGCCATGACAGAGCTTAAATATAAGCTGGAGCATGGACTGTATGTGGCAAAAGAAAAGCTCACATTGGACGAATGGTATAAAACATGGTTAGAAGAATACAAAAAGAACAGAGTAAAATTGGGAACATATACCAGCTATGAAAAATATTATCAGAGTGTCATTAAGAGCAGACTCGGCAGCAGGAACTTAAATGATATACGAGGTGAGCATATTCAGAAATTATACAATGATCTGGTAAAAGAGGGGTATGCACTTTCAAGCATCAAAATTGTATCTGCCGTATTGAATGGCTGCTTTAAGCAGGCGGAGCGGAACGGTCTGATTGAACGGAATCCGGTGAAATTAGCAGAATTACCACGTCAGACGGAGAAGAAAACACGACAGGCCATGACAAGAGAGCAGCAGGCGTTGTTCAGGGAATATGCAAAGGAAAGCTATTTATATCATTTCTTTGAGGTTATGCTCCGTACTGGCATGAGAAAAGGAGAGATGCAGGGGCTTAAATATCCGGATATAGACCGAAAAGCAAACGTTATACACGTCAGGCGCACACTGAAATATATTGAGCATCACGGATATATTGAGGACACGCCGAAAACCCGGACTTCTACAAGGGATATTCCGCTGACCGCTGCCGTATTGGAACATATAGAGGCACAACGGAATTACTGGGGCTTTAAGGTCGTTAATATGAATCAGTATATTTTCTGCAATGAAAGAGGGGAGGCACTGAGCCGGGAAAGAATACAGGCAGAAATAGACCGGATTATAAAGCGAATCAGGGCAGCAGGCCATGACTTCCCGAGGATCACTTCTCATGTGTTCCGGCATACATTTGCCACCAGAGCAATAGAGGCGGGGATGCAGCCGCAGGTATTAAAGACGATTCTCGGGCATAGTTCTCTTGCTATGACAATGGATCTGTACAGTCACGTACTGCCGGATACAAAAGCGGAGGAAATGGAGAAAATAGCGAATGTATTTTAGAGGGTTCTGCTGCCCTCTATTTTTAATATGACAGTACCAAGAAAAGTACCAAAAAAGTACCAAACTGCATATATCATGATAAATCACAATAAAAAGAGAGAACCCGAAAACACGTTGTTTTCAAGGCTCAGTAATCAAACATAAACCTATATAAATAGGTAAGAATCGAAGTTTTGTTTTACGAGTGGAAGGTCTCGAACACTCGGTGCATTTTCCGCGAAGCAATGAGCCGAGCGGACACATTTATGTGTATATCCGGCGAATGCCGCGAGAGCCGGAAATGAAGTTTCCGACGCACGCACGGAAATCGGCGGCAAGCCCGATAGACCTTGGTTTTCGCCTTAGCGTGCAAAGCAGGCTGCCGGTGACAGCCTGTCTGCGGTGGGCTTTGCAGCGTTGGATAGTATAACACGTCAGCAGCAGGAAATCAAGAAAGGCATCAGACAAATGAGCGCGCAAAAATACGTATAATCCTACTGTTTCAGCATCATGTCAATAAGTCTTGAGGCATCACTCAATGTCAGCGTATCCGGATCCCAGTCAGCGCAGACTTTCTTTTTGCGGGCAAGACTCGTCAGAAATGCAATCTGTTTTGCTGTGGCGGGCCGGGGCTTTTTTATTTTATAGTTCAGCTGCACAGGTGAAAAAAGCCGGGGATTCGCTGCTTCGAAATAGTGTGCCAGTGTCTGATACAGCTTTGCCGTGGCAAGTGCATCGTGGTAGGCCCGGTGTGCGGATCTGTTTTCAATATGATAATACCGGCACAGACTTTCCAGACTCCGGGATTCCAGATCCTTATGTACTTTCTGGGCAATTTTGAGTGTATCGATTCCGGATTTTTCGAAGGGAAGCCCTTCAGCTGCGGCGCTTGTTTTTACAAAACTATAGTCAAAAGAGACATTGTGCCCGATCAGGACATCCTCCCCGCAGAAGGCAAGAAAATCAGAGATTACATCATGCCGGCTGCGGGCAGAGGATACCATCTGATTAGTAATGCCCGTCAGAGCGGTAATGGAAGGCGAGACAGGAGATAAGGGGCGGACCAGTTCCATGAACCGCTCCGCCACTTTTCCTTCACGCACTTTCAGCGCGCCGATTTCTATTATTTCATTTTCCGCCGGATTCAGTCCGGTGGTTTCAACATCAAATGCTATGTACGACTTTAACATAATTCCTTTGGATGTAAATGATTAAATTGCTTTGTTAATTGTATCCTGCATCAGACAGTAACTGATAATGCCGAAACCGACAATAGCCAGGATCAGATAGAGAATACCGGAGTTTCCGGATGTGCGTTTGATTCTGTCGCATCTTTCACCCATTTTATACTGCCAGTACAGTCCGTAGATCCCGCAGGTTATAATGGAAAAAAGAAATACCATTCCACCGCTGGTAGCGCCGGGTTCGCCTGCAAGGAGATTGATCTCGTCATTCAGCTTGATCATCCAGTAGATACCATAGATTCCGCAGGTAATAATCGAGAGAATTACACAGACAGGAATGCTTCTGGGAGTGATCCCCGGATTCGGATAATTATATCCTGAGCCGTTCTGGTTCTGATTGTTCCATGCATTCTGGTTCGGATTATTATTCCAGGAATTCTGATTCTGACCAGCGTTCCAGGAATTGTTCTGCGTGTTGTTCGTGCCGGGCTGCGGGCCGCCCTGAAGTGAAGCTCCGCAGTTTGAGCAGAATGTAGTGCCATCGGGGCACTGTGCGCCGCAATTAGGACAATATCTCATAGTAATGCCTCCTCATAAAAAATATATAAAACCACCCTCATAATACCATAGTTCCGCCAGGATAACAAGGGTAAGAAAGAGAGTGGGATCAGAGAACAGATACTTGCTTTTTCCGTACCTCTACAATATAATAAAGCGGAACCGGAGCAATCCCGCCGAAACGCGTTCCGGCGCTTCCATACGGGATGTTCACACAATATCGGAAACGGTTCGAAAGAACAAAGAAAGGGGGAAAACACATGCTGACAGGAAAGACAGTTCTTTTGGGAGTATCGGGAAGCATTGCTGCGTATAAAACGGCATCCCTTGCCAGCGCGCTTAAGAAGCTTCATGCAGATGTTCATGTCCTGATGACAAAGAATGCGGTCAATTTTATCAATCCCATTACATTTGAAACACTTACGGGAAATAAGTGCCTGGTTGATACTTTTGACCGGAATTTTGAGTACAGTGTGGAGCATGTTTCTCTGGCCAAGAAGACAGACGTGGTGATGGTCGCGCCGGCCAGCGCCAATGTAATCGGAAAGATTGCCCATGGCATTGCAGATGATATGCTGACGACTACAATTATGGCATGCAGATGCAGAAAGATCATTGCCCCGGCAATGAATACAAATATGTTTCAGAATCCCATTGTGCAGGATAATCTGAAGATTCTGGAAAAGTACGGATATGAAGTGATCAGTCCGGCCTGCGGCTATCTGGCCTGCGGAGATACCGGGGAAGGAAAGATGCCGGAGCCGGAACTGCTGCTGGAGTACATTCTCCGGGAAATTGCCAGAGAAAAGGACATGCAGGGACTGAATGTACTTGTGACTGCCGGACCGACGCAGGAAAGTATTGATCCGGTGCGCTATATTACGAATCACTCTACAGGCAGGATGGGATACGCTATTGCCAGGGTATGTATGCAGCGGGGCGCCCGGGTTACTCTGGTAAGTGGGCCGGTAAATATTCAGCCGCCTCCGTTCGTCACAGTTGTTCCGGTGAAGACAGCCCGGGAAATGTTTGAAGCTGTGACGGAGCGCAGCGGGGAACAGGACATTATTATTAAAGCGGCGGCAGTGGCAGATTACCGACCCAGATACGTCAGCAGCGAAAAAGTGAAAAAACAGGACGGAGAGCTTTCCATAGAACTGGAACGCACAGACGATATTCTTGCATATCTGGGCAAAAACAAAAGGAAAGATCAGTTCCTGTGCGGGTTTTCCATGGAAACGGAGAATATGCTTGAGAATTCCCGCAGAAAACTTCAGAAGAAGAATCTGGATATGATTGTGGCAAATAACGTAAAGGTGGAAGGCGCCGGATTCGGTGTGGATACCAATGTTGTGACCATAATTACCGGAGAAGAAGAACGATCGCCGGGAATGCTGTCAAAGGAAGAGACGGCGGCACGGATACTGGATCAGATTCTGAAGATGAGAAAAGGAAAAAAAGTAATTCAGAAAAACGTGTAACTTGACAACTGAACAGAACCGTTTACCCGGTTCGCGCATATCTGACATGTGCCAAAAAGTATTGTATCTCTTGAATAGAGAATGATAACTGAGGAGGAAAAACATGAAAACAAAGGTAAAAACAACACAGATAACTACGCTGGGACTTATGATGGCTATATTGCTGCTGATGGCATACACGCCTCTGGGCTATCTGAATATCGGCCCTCTGGCAATTACATTTAATGTTATTCCGGTGGCCATAAGTGCAATTGCGCTGGGCCCGGCAGGAGGAGCAGCTGCAGGATCCATTTTCGGACTTACAAGCTTTCTCCAGTGCGTTGGAATCGGCGGCCAGAGTCTTATGGGAGTCGCTCTTTTCAATATTAACCCGGTACTGGCATTTATCCAGAGATTTATCCCCCGTCTTCTGGACGGACTGCTGCTGGGGTATATTTTCAGAGGAATGAGGAAGAGGACGAACACGTACATTTCCTGTGCTGTTACAGGATTCTTTTCCGCGTTTCTCAATACAGCGTTTTTTATGACCGCTCTGGTCGTGCTTTTCGGGAATACAGAGTATATCCGGGAAATGATCGGCGGCAGAAATATTATCGTATTTATCTGTACATTTGTGGGAATCAATGCAGTATGTGAGATGATCGTTTCAACTGTGGTTACAGCTGCAGTGGGAACACCGCTGTCCCGGTACGTGTGTCCGCCTGAGCAGGCAGGCTTAAGGAGCGGCCGGCAGGCGGAATAAGGAAAACGGATTTCAGAGTTAGTGAAAAGGAATTGTAAAATATGATCCTGGCTATTGATATTGGAAATACAAATATTGTTCTGGGGTGTATGGATCAGGGAAAGTGCGTGTTTGTGGAGCGGCTTTCCACTGTCCGCACCAAGACAGAACTGGAGTATGCAATTGATATTAAAAATGTTCTGGATATCTATCATATTAAAAGGGAAAGCCTGCGGGGCGGAATCATATCTTCTGTTGTGCCGCAGATTACAACAATCGTGAAACTTGCCGCGGAGAAGATACTCAGAGGAGAGGTTCTTGTGGTCGGAGCGGGAATACGGACGGGGCTTAATATCCGCATTGATAATCCTGCCCAGTTGGGCAGTGATCTGGTTGTGGATTCGGTGGCGGCAATTGCCGGGTATCCTGTCCCTTTGCTCGTGTTCGATATGGGAACAGCGAATACAGTCTGCGTAATTGATAAAAATAAGAATTATATCGGCGGTATGATCTATCCCGGAGTAGGAGTATCGCTGGATTCCCTTACTGCGAATGCATCTCAGCTGGGGGGAATCAGTCTGGAAGCTCCGGAACATATGATTGGAAAAAATACGGCAGAATGTATGAAGAGCGGTATCATTTACAGCAGCGCGGCGGCCATAGACGGAATCATTGACCGGTTAAGTGAAGACCTGGAAGGGGATGTAACCGTCATAGCAACCGGAGGGCTGGCAAAGAAGATCATACCCTTCTGCAGGCGGAAGATCATACTGGATGATCATCTTCTGCTGAAAGGGCTGGAGATTATCTATCGTAAGAACCGGAAGTGAATTCGGATTTGCCGAAATGAACGCAGGTTCAGAAATACCGGAAATATTCAGAACTTCCGAATCGAACAGGACGGAGATACGGGATGTGGGATCCTTATTCCGTTCCGGAATCTGAGAAAAATAAAGGATCTGAAA
>USFD01000086.1 GCA_900553885.1 uncultured Ruminococcus sp. | reverse complement strand
AAATCGCTTTAGAGTATAACTGTATCGCAGAGGAAGAAGTAAAAGTTGATGTCATCGAAGAACTCTTAAAAGAGGAAGAAGAGGACGAAAGAAACTTAACAAGCAGACCACCAGTTGTCTGTGTAATGGGTCACGTTGACCACGGTAAAACTTCTCTTCTTGATGCGATTCGTTCCACACACGTTACAGCAGGAGAGGCTGGCGGAATCACACAGCATATCGGTGCTTATGTGGTAGAGATTAACGGAGAAAAGATTACATTCTTAGATACACCAGGTCATGAGGCATTTACTTCCATGCGTCTGCGTGGAGCACAGGCAACAGATATCGCTGTTTTAGTTGTTGCTGCCGATGACGGTGTTATGCCACAGACAATCGAGGCAATCAACCATGCAAAAGCTGCAGAGGTAGAAGTTATCGTTGCAGTTAACAAGATTGATAAAGAAGGTGCCAACGTTGACCGTGTAAAACAGGAACTTACTGAATACGGCCTTATCGCAGAAGACTGGGGTGGAAGTACCGTATTTGTACCAGTTTCTGCTAAGACAGGCGAAGGAATTGATGAACTCTTAGAGATGATTACTCTTACAGCAGAAGTATTAGAGCTGAAAGCAAACGCGAAGAGAAGAGCCAGAGGTCTTGTTATCGAAGCAAAGCTGGATAAAGGAAAAGGCTCTGTAGCTACTGTTCTTGTACAGAAAGGAACCCTTCATGTGGGAGATGCGATTGCGGCAGGAAGTGCCCACGGCCGTGTAAGAGCCATGATGGATGACAAGGGCAGAAGAGTAAAAGAGGCAGGTCCTTCTCAGCCGGTTGAGATTCTGGGACTGAATGATGTGCCGAACGCAGGCGAAGTATTTGTGGGCTGCGAGTCGGAAAAAGAGGCGAGAAATTTTGCCGAGACCTTTATCGCTCAGAATAAAGTGAAACTTCTGGAAGAGACAAAGAGCAAGATGTCCCTGGATGATCTGTTTAACCAGATACAGGAAGGTAATCTGAAAGAACTGAACATTGTTGTGAAAGCTGATGTGCAGGGATCTGTAGAGGCGCTGAAGCAGAGCCTTCTCAAACTGTCAAACGACGAAGTGGTTATTAAAATTATTCACGGCGGTGTAGGCGCTATCAACGAATCTGATGTGATTCTTGCTTCTGCTTCCAATGCAATTATTATCGGTTTTAATGTCCGTCCGGATGCTACGGCTAAAGATATTGCGGACAGAGAAGGCGTGGATATGAGACTGTACCGTGTAATTTACAATGCCATTGAAGATGTGGAAGCTGCCATGAAAGGACTTCTGGATCCGGTATTTGAAGAAAAAGTTCTCGGCCACGCAGAAGTGCGTCAGACATTTAAGGCTTCCGGAGTCGGAACCATTGCCGGCGCGTATGTGCAGGATGGTATTTTTGAGAGAAATTGTTCGGTTCGTCTGATTCGTGACGGAATTGTCGTATTTGACGGTCCTCTGGCATCTCTGAGAAGATTTAAGGACGATGTGAAGGAAGTAAGAGCCGGCTATGAGTGCGGTTTTGTATTTGAGAACTATAACGATATCAAAGAAGGCGATCAGGTTGAAGCCTATAAAATGGTTGAAACTGAGAGAAAATAAGTCTTTCTGACGGGAAGGAGCATCTATGAGAAAAAACAGTATTAAAAATACAAGAGTAAATGCCGAAGTTCAGAGAGAACTGAGCATTATTCTGCAGAACGGAATCAAAGATCCGAGAGTGGCCCCTATGACTTCCGTAGTTGCCGTAGAAGTGGCTCCGGATCTGAAAACCTGTAAGGCTTATATCAGCGTGCTGGGAGATGAAAAGGCACAGCAGGATACGATTAAGGGTCTTCAGAGCGCGGAGGGATACATCCGCCGGGAACTGGCCCGCACGGTAAATATGAGGAATACTCCGGAAATCACATTTATAATGGATCAGTCGATTGAATACGGAGTGAATATCAGCAGAAAGATAGATGAAGTGACAAGGGATTTGAAAAAAGATGGAGCTGATGAATAATATGAAAATTGTTTTGGGTGATATTCTGAAAGGAAAACACAGCGTTGCTCTGGGCGGACATATCCGCCCGGACGGCGACTGCGTGGGATCGTGTCTCGGACTTTATATGTATCTGAAAGAGCAGTACCCGCAGCTGGAGACAGACGTTTATCTGGAGGAGGTTCCGGAGGCTTACCGTATTATTTCATGTACGGATGAGGTAAAGAACAGGATCCCGGAAAAAAAGGAATACGATCTTTTTATCTGTCTTGACTGCGGTGATCTGGGACGGCTGGGATTCTCTTCCCCGTTATTTGAACGCGCAGGAGAAACTCTGTGTATCGATCATCATGTCAGTAACAGCGCCTTTGCTGATCTGAACTACATAGTGCCGGACGCAAGTTCTACTTCCGAACTTGTTTTTACTCTGCTGGACAGCAGCAGAATCAGCAAGCGGGTGGCAGAAGCACTTTACATGGGAATTGCACACGATACCGGTGTATTCCAGTATTCCTGTACTTCACCGGAGACCATGGAAATTGCGGCGGAACTGATGCGCAAGGGAATTAACGGAAATGAGATCATAGATAAGACATATTATGAAAAGACATATGTTCAGAACCAGATTCTGGGGCGGGCGCTTCTGGAGAGTATGCTGATTCTGGATAAAAGATGTATTGTGTCGGTTATACGCAAAAGATCCATGGAATTCTTTCAGGCAAAACCATCAGATCTGGAAGGGATTGTATCTCAGCTGAGACTGACAAAAGGCGTGGAAGTGGCCATGTTTCTTCATGAGACAGAAGCTCAGAAATTTAAAGTAAGCCTCCGCTCAAAGGGAAAAGTTGATGTCAGCAAAATCGCCCAGTATTTCGGCGGCGGCGGACATGTGCGTGCGGCAGGCGTGACCATGCAGGGGTCAAGCCATGACGTGATCAATAATATTACAGAACAGATTGCGCTTCAGCTTGATAAGGGAGCCGGGGAAGAAGTATGATCAACGGAGTTCTGAATATTTATAAAGAAAAAGGATATACTTCCCACGATGTGGTGGCCTGCCTGAGAAGAATCGTGGGGCAGAAGAAAATCGGACATACAGGCACCCTGGATCCGGATGCGGAAGGGGTGCTTCCTGTATGTCTGGGCAGAGCCACAAAACTCTGTGATATGCTGACCGACCGGAATAAAACTTATGAGACGGTACTGCTTCTGGGAAAGACCACAGATACCCAGGATATTTCAGGAAGGGTTCTGAAAGAATGTGACCCTTCCTGTATTTCTGAAGAGGAAGCTGCAGAACATATATACAGGTTTGTGGGAGAGTATGACCAGATTCCGCCAATGTATTCCGCCTTGAAGGTAAACGGGAAAAAACTTTATGAGCTTGCCCGCGAAGGAAAAACGGTGGAACGAAAAAGCAGAAGAGTACACATTTTTCAGATCCGGATTCTGGAGATGAAGCTGCCGCGTATCCGCATGGAAGTGGAATGTTCCAAAGGGACATATATCCGCACCCTTTGTCAGGATATCGGAGAGAGTCTGGGCGTGGGAGGCTGTATGGAAAGTCTGAAGCGTACCAGATCCGGGAGATTTTCTCTGGAAGAGAGTGTAAAACTGGAACAGGTGGAGGAATGGAAGAATAAGGGACAGCTGATGGAACTTGTGATTCCTACGGATGAGATGTTTTCGGATCTGGAAGCGGTTACGGTGAAAGATTTCTGCGTGCGGACCGTGTATAATGGAGGCCCGTTCCCGCCGGCTGGTCTGCAGAACCGGCTGCCCTGCAGTCCCGGAAAGTTATACAGGGTATATGACGGAGCGGGACATTTTATAGCCGTATACAGATATGACGGAGAAAAGCGGAAGTTTCTTCTGGAAAAAATGTTCCTTGACCCGGAAGAGATTCATACAGAAAAGACGACAGGCGACAGAACACAGCGATAGAAGGTGCAGGACAGATATGCAGATAATTACAGGGATCGGATCACATCAGTGGAAGAAAAGCACAGCGGTTACGCTTGGAAAATTTGACGGCCTTCACAGAGGCCATCAGAAACTGGTGAGCAGAATTATGGAGTATAAGAGTCCGGAATGCGACAGCGTACTCTGCGCGTTTGATATGGGCAGAGAATCGCTTATGACAAAAGACGAGAGAAGAAAACAGCTGGAAGGAAAGATTGATTACCTGGTAGAATATCCTTTTACCAGAGAGGTCAGAGAGATGGAAGCGGAGGATTTTATTGACCGTGTCCTCTGCGGCATTCTCCGGGCTTCTCATATTGTCGTGGGTACGGACTTTACCTTCGGATACCGGAAAAGAGGAAATGCCGCCATGCTGGCGGATTTTGCAGAAAGCCGGGGATATACGGTGGATGTGATCGAGAAAGAACAATATCAGGGAAGAGAGATCAGCAGCAGCTATATCCGGGAAGCGCTTTCCCGGGGAGAAGTTGAACTTGCCGGGAAACTGCTGGGATATCCTTATGAAATGTCAGGAATTGTGGAACACGGGAAAAGGCTGGGGCGGACCCTGGGATTCCCGACAATGAATATTGAGCCGCAGGAGCAGAAAATCCTGCCGAGATTCGGCGTTTATGTATGCCGGGTGCAGATTGACGGAAAATGGTACAATGCAATCGGAAATGCCGGGATCAAACCGACAGTAACCAATGAACACAGACGTCTTCTGGAGGTCTTTGTATTCGGGTATGAGGGAGATGCCTATGGAAAAGAAATCCGGGCACAGTTCTGTGCGTTCGAGCGTCCGGAGACAAAATTTGCTTCCGTAGAGGAGCTGAAAAATCAGGTTATGAGAGATATCCGGTTCGGCGAGGAATATTTTGAAAAAAAGTAATTTCCCGATTTACAATATAACGAAGCTGTGCTATACTGTTCGAGGTGTAAAAATCAGCCGATGTTCGGTAATCGGATTTACTCCAACCATTACTTAATATCAGGCGGTTTAGCAAGAGTATTATAAGGAGGAAGAAACATGATCGCAAAAGAAAAGAAACAGGCAATCATCAAAGAGTATGGAAGAAGCGAAGGAGACACAGGTTCACCGGAGGTTCAGATCGCTATTCTGACAGCAAGAATCAATGAGCTGACAGATCATTTTAAGGCAAATCCGAAGGATCATCATTCAAGAAGAGGACTTCTGAAGATGGTAGGACAGAGAAGAGGACTTCTTGCATACCTGAAGAAAGTTGACATTGAGAGATATCGTTCTCTGATTGAGAGACTTGGACTTAGAAAATAATTTCCGAAAAGTTATTTTTGTCAGAAAAGGAGTGCCGCATCCGGGAGTTTCCCGCCTGCGGCACTCCTTTTTTCAGTTCCAGAAGTCCGTCCGGTCTTTCAGGCCGATATCAGAGGCTTTGAATACAGGATCTTTTCCCTGCCGTTTCTGCTGCATATAATCCCGCATACATTTCAGCGCCGGCCCTCCCAGAATGATAATAACCGGAAGATTGATCAGAGCCATAAATCCCATCAGGACGTCTGCTGTGCTCCATACAAGGCCGAATTCCATAACAGAACCTGCCAGAACAATCAGCGCCGCAATGATCCGGAAAGCGTTAAGCAGTTTTTTTCCCGGAGTTTTTCCACAGAGAAATTTCAGCCCCATCTCCGCATAGTAGAAGTTGCCGATCAGTGTGGTAAAGGCAAACAGACACAGAGCAATGGATATGAATACCGTGCCGAACTGTCCCAGAGAATTAGAGGCTGCGGCCTGTACCCAGGGCATGCCTTTCAGTTCAGAACTGGGCGCCACACCGGAACACAGCAGCATAAAAGATGTGGCGGAACAGATCAGAATGGTATCGATAAATACGGACAGCATCTGAACCAGCCCCTGTTTGACCGGGTGGGAAACTGCAGCGCTTGCCGCTGCGTTGGGAGCGGAACCGACGCCGGCTTCATTGGAAAACAGGCCTCGTTTGATGCCGTGCATAATGCAGGAGCCGGCAAATCCTCCGAAGATCGCCCGGAAGTCAAATGCATTTGAAAAGATGTCAGAGAACATTCCCGGAATCAGCGGGTAATGCGTAACAATGATAAACAGTGACACCAGAAGGTAAAAGATACCCATAAACGGGACGAGAACTTCAGTAATTCTGGAAATCTGTCTGCTCCCTCCGAAAATACACAGTGCAAAGATCAGGGCGAGGATGATTCCGACGATCAGAGGGGTAGTTGATTCGTTAAAAAATCCGTAGGCCCGGAAGGAGTCTGCAATATTGAAGGAAGCCACCAGATTAAATCCGCCCATGTATGTCAGGATCAGAAATATGGCGAAGAGAACGCCGATCCAGTGCTTTTTCAGCGCTGCCTGGATATAGTAGGCCGGTCCGCCGTAGGAACTTCCGTCTTCCGCACGCCGCTTGTAGATCTGAGCAAGCGTACTTTCGATAAAAGCAGATGCGCTTCCAAGCAGTGCGGTAAGCCACATCCAGAAGACAGCTCCCGGCCCGCCGAGACAGATGGCAGTTGAGATCCCTGCAATATTGCCTGTCCCTACACGGGAAGCGGTGGATACCATCAAAGCCTGGAAGGAAGACAGTCCGTTCTCATCGGAACCAGGCTGTGCGACTACGCGGATGGATTCCGGGAAAAGACGGAACTGTACGAAACGTGTTCTGATGGAAAAGTAGATGCCTGCCCCCAGCAGCAGGACGATCAGAACATTGCTGTAGAGCAGATCGCTCAGTGCGTTAATAAAGTCTGTAAGCAAAATAGAAATCCTCTCTTTCCGATTTTGTTTTCGCATATTTCTGCAGACGGAAAATTTTCCGCTGGAAATGCTTTCTTATAATACCGTAAGTCACAGGCTTTGTCCAGGAGAATCCGGCGATCTGTTCTGAAATTATAATTGCGTATCTATATACTATATGATATAATAAACAGGATTATGAGCAGATGAATACAGCCGAGACCACTGAAAAGCATATTATATTTTTCTAGTATGTTTTTCAGTAGTTTCGGAGATTCCTGCCCATATGAAAATGTAAAGAATAAAAAGGAGAAAACCATGTACAAGAAATATGAAATGGAACTGGCCGGCAGGACTCTGAGAGTCGATGTTGACAGAGTGGCAAAACAGGCGAACGGTGCAGTGCTGATGCATTATGGAGACACAACGGTACTCTGTACGGCAACAGCATCCGAAAAACCGAGGGAGGGAATTGATTTCTTCCCTTTAAGTGTAGAGTATAATGAGAGAATGTATGCAGTAGGGAAAATTCCCGGCGGATTTAACAAAAGAGAAGGAAAGGCTTCTGAAAATGCGATCCTTACGGATCGCGTAATCGACCGCCCGATGCGTCCGCTTTTCCCGAAAGATTACAGAAATGACGTGACACTGGAAAATCTGGTTATGTCTGTAGATCAGGACTGCAGTCCGGAACTTACGGCAATGCTGGGTGCTGCAATTGCGGTAAGTATTTCAGATATCCCGTTTGACGGACCGATTTCCACAACCCAGGTAGGTCTGGTTGACGGCGAGTTTGTATTCAATCCCACATCAGCTCAGAGAGAAGTGTCAGATCTGTCTCTGACGGTAGCTTCCACAAGAGAAAAGGTAATCATGATTGAGGCCGGGGCAAATGAAGTTCCTGAGGCACAGATGATTGATGCGATTTTTGCTGCACATGAAGTAAACCAGAAGGTAATTGCTTTTATTGATACAATCGTAGCGGAATGCGGAAAACCAAAACATGAGTATGAAAGCTTCGCCGTACCGCAGGAACTTTTTGATGCTATAAAAGAAATTGTTCCTCCGGAAGAAATGGAAAAAGCGGTATTTACAGATGACAAGCAGACCAGAGAAGAAAATATCCGTGTAATTACAGATAAGCTGGAAGAGGCGTTTGCAGACAAGGAAGAATGGCTTGACGTTCTCGGGGATGCCGTATATCAGTATCAGAAGAAAACAGTAAGAAAGATGATCTTAAAGGATCATAAACGTCCGGACGGACGGGCAATTGACCAGATCAGACCTCTGTCTGCAGAAGTGGACCTGATTCCGAGAGTTCACGGTTCTGCCATGTTTACAAGAGGACAGACCCAGATCTGCACGGTTACAACGCTTGCTCCTCTCTCTGAGGCCCAGAGACTGGACGGCCTGGATGAATCAGAAACTTCCAAGCGTTATATGCACCATTATAATTTCCCGTCCTATTCTGTGGGAGAGACAAGACCTTCCAGAGGACCGGGACGCCGCGAAATCGGTCACGGCGCTCTGGCAGAGAGAGCCCTTCTTCCGGTGCTCCCGGATGAAAAAGAGTTCCCTTATGCAATCCGTACGGTATCCGAGACCTTTGAGTCCAACGGTTCTACATCTCAGGCCAGTGTATGTGCATCCAGTATGTCACTGATGGCTGCAGGTGTACCGATTAAGTCTGCAGTGGCTGGTATTTCCGCAGGTCTTGTGACCGGAGATACAGATGATGATTATCTTGTCCTGACAGATATTCAGGGCCTGGAAGACTTCTTTGGCGATATGGATTTTAAAGTGGCCGGTACACACAAAGGAATCACGGCCATTCAGATGGATATTAAGATCCATGGCCTGACCAGACCGATTATCGAAGAAGCTATCGCTGCAACAAAGAAGGCAAGAACCTATATCATGGATGAGGTAATGAGCAAAGCCATTGCCGAGCCAAGGCCGGAAGTCGGACCTTATGCTCCGAAGATCATTCAGATGCAGATTGATCCCCAGCAGATCGGCGAGGTTGTAGGACAGCGTGGCAAGACAATCAACGCTATTATTGAGCAGACCGGCGTAAAGATTGATATTGAGGATGACGGCTTTGTATCTATCTGCGGTACTGAGAAGGAAGGCATGGACAAAGCTGCGAAAATGATTCACACAATTGTCACGGAGTTTGAGGCCGGCCAGGTCTTTGAAGGTAAGGTAGTCAGCATCAAGGACTTTGGTGCATTCCTTGAATTTGCTCCGGGCAAGGAAGGTCTGGTACACATTTCCAAGATCTCCAAGCAGAGGATAAACAAAGTGGAAGATGTTCTCTCTATCGGTGATGTTGTAAAAGCAGTGTGTCTGGGCAAAGATAAGATGGGAAGATTCAGCTTCAGCATCCGCGATGTGGCAGAATAAATTATTTCAATTATATTTCAAAAAAATATAGCAGATTAGTATTATAGAAGTTTCCGGGATATATTTCGTAACGCAGAGATGCTTTATTCATGGTTATATATTCCGGAAGCTTTTTTGATTTCTGAAGTCTGCATTTCCCGGACAGTATTTCATCGGAAAAAGACCAGTTATAAAAACAAACACTTGTTCGGCAGTCTATTCCGTGATATGATTTACTGAGAGCAGACGGAAGGATAAAAATTGAAACAAAAAGAAAGATTCCATCAGTGGAAAAGGAGACGGGTATGATCGAGATTCATGCGTGGACGGATAATTTTTTGAAAGTACTTGAGCAGAAATTCGGCAGCCGGATATGGTTTGCCGGACTGCAGGGAAGCCGCGGCAGGGGAGAGGCCGGAGAATGCAGTGACATTGATCTTGTTGTGATACTGGATATACTCTCTCCGGAAGATATTGAAGCTTATAATGAAATGCTGGATACACTTCCGGACAGGGAGCTGATCTGTGGTTTCCTTTCCGGAAAGGAAGAACTGTTAAGCTGGGAACCGGCAGATCTGTTCCAGTTTTATTATGATACAGAACCGCTCAAAGGCAGTCTGGACGAGCTGGTTCCGCTGCTGGACAAGACGGCGGTGGAACGGGCCGTAAGAACCGGCGCCTGTAACATATATCACGGCTGCGTTCACAACATGCTGTATGAAAAGGAAGAAGAGATTTTGAAAAGCCTGTACAAAGCAGCTGTGTTTGTTATTCAGGCCTCCTGGTTTAAAAGAACAGGAGTCTATGTAAAACGTCACAGCGATCTGGCAGAGGATGTGGATGACCGGGACAGAGAAGTTGTCAGGACTGCAATGGAGCTGAAACAGGGGGGTAAAGTAAGGTTCAGAGAAATGTCCGGAGTTCTGTTTGAATGGGCAAAAGCTCAGATCATAAACATATCTTCCGACAGGATTTCTCCCGGGCAGGGATTCGAAAGGCTGGAAAGAAATATTACAGATGTAGTGAAAGAACAGCAGGCAAAGCTGGGATACAGAAAAGAGAATATACGGCTCTATTATCCTTTAAGCTCTCTGAATCATTTTTTCTCCGGGACCTATGATGCAGAGGGGATGAAAAACCTGCTGAAAGAGTTTCCGGCTTTTGCAGGCAAAAGACTGGGAGAGATAAAGATTTCTGCTGACGGTAACAGGTTCTGTTTCCGGATTCCTCAGGAAGGAGCAGAGTATGTCCACAGCAGGATGGAGGAGAACGAGTTTATCGTGGAACTGGTGAAAGCAGTCAGCAGCCACGGCTGCACAATGGAAGAGATCCGGAATCTGTTTTGCCGGTATTCGGATCATGTCTGTTTTCAGAAGATGAACAATGGCGAATTCGATTATCTGATACGGTTTGCCGGGGGCGGTGACGATTATCTGTACTGCTTTAAAGAAGAGGGATGCCATATTACGTATCATCGGTTCCTGCCGGAAGATTACAGGGATCTGGGACTGGATGAGGACAGAAGGCTCCGGCCGGCAGGCACAGACAGAACAGAGTAGAGCATCAGATCTGGAGGGCTGATAATGGAACAGATGACATTATTTGGAAATAACAGAACAATGACTCCGCTGGCCAGCAGAGTCCGGCCGGACACGCTGGATGAGTTTGTGGGCCAGGAGCACCTCCTTGGCAAAGGGAAGATTCTGCGGCAGCTGATAGAGCAGGATCATATCTCCTCTATGATCTTCTGGGGACCGCCCGGTGTGGGCAAGACGACTCTTGCCAGTATTATTGCGGGCCGGACCCGGTCGGAGTTTATCAATTTCAGTGCCGTTACAAGCGGTATCAAAGAAATTAAAGAGGTAATGAAGCAGGCGGAGCAGAGCAGGAGAGCCGGGATGCGCACAGTACTTTTTGTGGATGAGATCCATCGGTTTAATAAGGCACAGCAGGACGCTTTCCTGCCGTTTGTGGAGCGGGGAAGCATTATTCTGATCGGAGCGACAACAGAAAATCCGTCTTTCGAAATCAACGCAGCTCTTCTTTCCCGCTGCAGAGTTTTTGTGCTGAAAGCGCTGGAGGAGAAGGATCTTGTAAAACTGCTTCACAATGCGTTGGAAAGTCCGAAAGGCTTCGGCGGGCAGAATGTGAAGATTTCTGACGGAAGTATCCGGGCGATTGCTGCCTTTGCAAACGGAGATGCCCGTACTGCGTTAAATACGCTGGAAATGGCTGTGCTCAACGGTGAAATCAGTGCGGAAGGCATAACGGTTGCTCCGGAAACTCTGGAACAGTGCATCAGCAGGAAGTCTCTTTTGTATGATAAGAACGGAGAAGAGCATTATAACCTTATCTCCGCTCTCCATAAATCTATGCGCAACAGTGATCCGGATGCTGCTATCTACTGGATGCTGCGGATGCTTGAGGGCGGGGAAAATCCCCTTTATATTGCAAGACGGCTGATCCGATTTGCCAGCGAGGATGTAGGAATGGCGGACAGCCAGGCGCTCCAGGTGGCAGTAGCCGCATACCAGGCCTGCCATTTCCTGGGCATGCCGGAGTGCGACGTCCATCTGACTCACGCGGTCGTATATCTTTCTATGGCTCCTAAGTCAAATGCATTGTATACTGCATGCGAAACATGCAAAAAGGATGTGCGGACTCTTCGTGCGGAGCCGGTGCCCATGCAGATCCGCAATGCACCCACCAGCCTTATGAAAGAGCTGGGATATGGAAAAGGATATGAATACGCTCATGATACAGAGAAAAAACTGACACACATGCAGTGTATGCCCGACAGTCTGAAAGACCGCACATACTATCACCCGACAGAAGAAGGAGAAGAAAAAAAGACTGCACAGAGACTGCGGGAGATCAAAGCGTTCCGGGAAAATTCGGATTTGCTGAAATGAACTTAGATTAAGAAATGCAGGAAAATATGCAGAATTTTCTGGATAGAATGGGACGGAGACGCGGGATGCGGGAACCTGCCTCCGTTTCGGAATTGAAGAAAAAATAAGGGCCGCAGGAGCTGATTAAAAACAGAGCCAGAGATGAAAAACTCGCTTCGTTCAGACAATTTCATCTCTGACTCTAACATCAGCTCCTGAGGCCCTTGTTTTTTCTAACAATTCCTCCAAGTCACCAGGTTCCCGCACCCCGCGTCTCCTGTGTATTCCAGCCGTGAGAAATTCCTGATTATTCCCGTTTTCCCAAAACAGAAGTTCCCTTCGGCAAATCCGATTTTCCAGTTTCCCGCATATTTTCTGATTCTGTTCATATATTGTGTAAAGAGGTGGACAAGATGGAGAGACAGAACAGAAAATCACAGATTTTAAATATCCTTGCCAAGAGTGTTCGCAGGGTTGTGGAAGAGGACGTTCCGGATTTTGATGATCTGCAGGAGATCCGGCTTCGGGCGGGGAAACCTCTGATGGTGATTTACAGGAATCAGGAGCGGGTTCTTCCTGCAGAAAACAGACAGCATATTACGACGAAAGAAGAAATAAGGGAGACAATGGAATATATCAGCCATTACTCCCTTTATGCATATGAGAACGAATTAAGACAGGGATTTCTGACAGTGGAAGGAGGGCACAGAGTCGGAGTGTCGGGAAAGGTGATTGTGGAAAAGGAAAAGGTAAAAAATATCCAGCATATCTCCTCTGTTAATATCAGAATGTCACATGAAATGATCGGCTGTGCAGATGGCCTGCTGCCATATATTACAAAAAATATGCAGGTTTGCCACACGTTGATTATTTCTCCGCCCCGCTGCGGAAAAACGACGCTTATCCGTGATCTGATCCGGCAGATTTCGGATGGAAATCAATATGTAAAAGGAAGCTCTGTAGGTGTGGTCGACGAGCGCTCTGAACTCGGAGGATGTTACCTGGGCATTGCCCAGAATGATCTGGGAACCCGGACGGATATCCTGGACTGCTGCCCGAAAGCAGAGGGGATGATTATGCTGATCCGTTCTATGGCGCCTCAGGTTATTGCAGTGGATGAAATCGGTACAAGCGAGGATATTCATGCCATAGAGTATGCTATGCAGTGCGGGTGCAAACTGATTGCAAGTGTTCATGGACTGGATATGGAAGAGGCCTCCAGAAAACCGGTTCTGGGAGAACTGATCCGGCGTCGGATGTTTGAAAGATATGTCGTGCTGGGAAATGGAAAACATCCGGGCGAAATCCGGGGAATTTATGATGAGCGGGGGAGTGTGCTGTGCAGAAACTGGTAGGGGGAATCCTGATTATCACGGC
>USFD01000085.1 GCA_900553885.1 uncultured Ruminococcus sp. | reverse complement strand
GGGCAGGATGCCGGATAACGTCCGGTGGAGGCGACTCCAAGGCCAGTGCAACAGAAATAAACCGCCGGGGCAGATGGATGCCGGTACAGAAGGATACGTCAGTTTTCACTGTGCCGGCATCCATCTGCCCCGGTAAGGGTGGAAAGGCAGTGTAAGAGACTACCGCCTTTCTGGTAACAGAAAGGGCACATGTAAACCCCATCCGAAGCAAGACCGAATAGAAGCAATGTGGCGGCCCGTCACGCTTCAGGTTGGTTGCTCGAGCACAGCGGCGACGCTGTGCCTAGACAGATGATTGTCCAACGACATAACCCGGCTTATCGTCTTGCTTAACACAGAAAACAATAAATTGTATACAGATATACAGCGCGTTTATATATAAAACAGTTATCTTATATACAGAATAAAAAAATTGTCATATTCTGGTATAAAGGCTTCGGATATCTGATTACAGACAGGAGAGTGACAGGAGAATGGGAATGACTGTAAATGCAGAGCTTCCGCTCCCTTCGGATCTGAAGAAAGAATACCCGCTTTCTTCGGAAATTCGGAAAATCAAGGAGAAGAGAGACCGGGAGATCCGAAAGATTTTCACCGGAGAATCGGATAAATTTATTGTAATTGTCGGGCCCTGCTCTGCGGACAACGAAGATGCGGTATGCGAGTATGTAAACCGTCTGGCGGAAGTAAATGAAAAGGTGTCGGACCGGCTTATGATTATTCCGCGTATTTATACAAACAAACCCCGTACAACAGGGGAGGGATATAAGGGAATGCTTCACCAGCCGGAACCGGATCAGGATCCGGATCTTCTGGCCGGCATCATTGCGATCCGGAAGATGCACATACGTGCGATTCGGGAAAGCGGACTGACAGCCGCAGATGAGATGCTTTATCCGGAAAACCGGAGCTATCTGGACGATATTCTGTCCTATGAGGCCATTGGTGCCCGCTCCGTGGAAAACCAGCAGCATCGGCTGACCGCCAGCAGCCTGGATATTCCTGTAGGTATGAAAAATCCCACCAGCGGCGATTTTTCCGTTATGCTCAACTCGGTTGTGGCGGCCCAGAGCGGGCATACCTTTATCTACCGGGGAATGGACGTGACGACAGAAGGAAATGATCTGGCTCATGTAATATTAAGAGGCGGTGTTGACAAATACGGCACCTGTATTCCGAACTATCACTATGAAGATCTGGAGCGCCTGCTGGAAGCTTATCAGAAACGGAATCTGAAAAATCCGGCCGCCATTGTGGACGCCAACCACTCCAACTCCAACAAAAAGTTTCGCGAACAGATCCGCATCGTAAGTGAAGTGCTTCACAGCAGGAACTACAATCCGGAACTGAAGACGCTGGTGAAAGGCGTGATGATCGAGAGTTATCTGGAGGAAGGCTGCCAGAAGATTGATGAGAACCGGATATACGGCAGGTCCATAACAGACCCGTGCCTGGGATGGGAAGATACGGAAAAGCTGATCTATAAGATTGCGGATGAGTGCTGAATATAATACAAATATTACCGGCGGCGGTGTGCGGAAAATCTGCATGCCGCTGCTGTTTTTTATATGGAAAAAGTCTTTCAGGGGATACTCATGAAACTTTTTCCGGCCGGACAAAAAGACGGACAAAATGCAGCCCGGGTCTATATGGCGCATGAAAGACTTTTATGATAGAATGAAACAGGGAAAATGCGGACAGACTGGCAGACGAATCCCGATAAAAGTATTGTTGTGAAAAGGAAAACACGTATGATTACAGGAGAAGTGAGAAATAAAGTCGATAAAATCTGGGAAGTATTCTGGACAGGAGGTATTACAAATCCACTGGAAGTGATCGAGCAGTTTACATATCTGCTCTTCATAAAGCAGCTGGATGATGTGGAGACAACAAAAGAAAACGAAGCAAGTTTTCTGGGCGTCGATTATCAGGGAATTTTCCCGGAAGAATGTCAGAAATACCGCTGGAGCAGATTCAAGAATCTTGGTGATGCGCAGGAAATATATAATCTTGTTTTAAATGAGGTATTTCCTTTTATAAAAAATCTTCATGGAGACGGGGACTCCGCCTACAGTAAATACATGGGTGACGCTATTTTTAAAGTGCCCACACCGGCTATGCTGACAAAGCTGATCGACGGAATCGATGGACTGGAACTGGGAGATTCTGACAGCAAAGGAGATCTGTACGAATATCTTCTTTCTAAAGTTGCCACGGCAGGTACAAACGGCCAGTTCCGAACACCGAGACACATCATAAAAATGATGGTGGAACTGGTAAAACCAAATCCGGCAGACATTATCTGTGATCCGGCTATGGGTTCAGCTGGATTTCTTGTGGAGGCCCAGGAATATCTCCGGAAACATGAGGCGGATCTGTTTTTAAATGAGAAACTGCGGGAACACTTTAATAACGACATGTTTTACGGATTTGATATGGACCGGACCATGCTGAGAATCGGAGCTATGAACATGCTTCTTCACGGAGTGGACAATCCGAAGATTGAATACCGGGACAGCCTGTCTGAAAATAATACTGATTCGGAAAAATATACACTGGTTCTTGCAAATCCTCCGTTTAAGGGAAGCCTTGACTACGAAAGCGTATCAGCCGATCTGCTGAAAGTATGCAAGACAAAGAAGACGGAACTGCTGTTTCTTGCGTTATTCATCCGAATGCTGAAGAACGGAGGACGGGCAGCAGTTATCGTCCCGGACGGCGTACTGTTCGGAAGCAGCAAAGCCCATAAGCAGATACGCAAAGAGATCATTGACAATCATAAACTGGAAGCAGTGATCTCCATGCCATCAGGAGTATTTAAACCATATGCCGGTGTCTCTACCGCGATTCTTGTATTTACCAGGACCGGAGCCGGCGGTACGGATCAGGTATGGTTCTATGATATGAAGGCAGACGGATATTCTCTTGATGATAAACGCCAGCCGGTTCCGGAAAGTGATATTGAGGATATCATTACACGTTTCCATAACAGAGAAAATGAAAAAGAACGGAAGCGGACTGAACAGAGCTTCTTTGTAGATGTGGACGAGATCCGGAAGAATGATTTTGACCTGTCGATTAATAAATACAAAGAAATTATATACGAACCGGTAGAGTATGATCCGCCGGAAGTTATCCTGGACCGGATTGACGAGATGGAGAAAGAGATTCAGGAGAATATGACGGAACTGAGAAAAATGTTGGATGCGGATTTGTAGGGGAGAAATGAATGAAAAAACGTTTAGGCGATATTGCAACATATGTGAATGGATATGCCTTTAAACCATCTGACCGTGGAGCTAAAGGATTGCCTATAATTAGAATACAAGATCTCACCGGAAATTCATATGATTTAGGCTATTATGATGGGATATATCCAGAAAAAATTGAAATTAATGATGGGGACATTTTGATTTCATGGTCAGGCAGTTTAGGAATATACATATGGAATCACGGGAAAGCCTTATTGAATCAACATATTTTTAAAGTTGTTTTCGATAAAGGTGATGTGAATAAACAATATTTTGTTTTTGCTGTACAATATAAATTGCAAGAAATGATGGCTAAAACTCACGGTGCAACTATGAAGCATATTGTAAAAAAGGATTTTGATAATACTTTGATCCCATTTCCAGCTCTTGAAGCACAGAGTGAAATAGCAGATATTTTATTAAGAGTAAATGCTATTATTTCGGTTCGAAAAAAACAGATTAAAATGTTAGATGAATTAATCAAATCCCGATTTGTCGAGATGTTTGGAGATCCACAGATTAATCCATTTGGGTGGGATGTAGTAAATATTTCTGAGGTTGTACATGGAAAGGTTTCTAACGGATTCTTTGCTAAAAGAGACGACTATTGTGAAGATGGAAATGTAAGTGTTCTTGGAGTAGCTAATATTGTTAATCGAATGTATTCAAAAATAGATGAGCTGCCCAGAACATATGCTATTGATAAGGATATAAAGAAGTTTGAAGTGAAGTACGGGGATATGCTCTTTTGCCGTTCTTCTTTGGTGGCTGACGGTATTGGAAAAGCTTCTATAATTCCAGAAGATGTGCAGGCAAATGTATTGTTTGAATGTCACGTAATAAGGCTTCCATTGGATTTGAATAAATGTATTCCGGAATTCATGCAGGTTTTATCTACAATGGACTTTTTCAGGAATTAAGTTATTGCTCAGTCAAAGACAGCTACAATGACAACAATCGGGCAAGATGGTATTCTTAACATAAATATTATTTTGCCTCCTATTGAAAAACAAAAGGAGTTTTATGATTTCGTGAAACAGCTCGACAAATCAAAATTGATCATACAAAAAAGCCTTGATGAACTGGAAACTTTAAATAAGGCTTTAATGCAAAAGTATTTTGGTGGGAATTAGATGTGATAATGGAAAGTTTTATTGGATAATACAGCAGATAAGTGATGAGCATTAGCAGCTGTAAAAATCCATCATATATTTTGAAAATGCTGTAAAAATCCGAGGTCAGAGTATGGAAAATTTTAAAAAGACCGGTATCAGACCGGCCGTGCTTGAAGAAATTAAAAAGATTGCTGAGAAATATGAAGTAAAAAAAATAATTCTGTTTGGTTCAAGGGCCCGAGGAGATTATCATAGAGCAAGTGATATTGATCTGGCGGTTGAGGGCGGCAGAATTACCGATTTTATACTTGATGTAAAAGAGACAACTTCTACACTGCTTAGTTTTGATATTGTGGATCTGAAAGAAACAGCTCCGGGAGAATTCCTGGAAACTATTGAGAAAGAAGGGATAATTCTCTATGAAAAAATTTGATAATTTTTCTTCAAATCTTGAGGTTCTGCAGAAAGCGGAGCATGAAAATCTTGAGAATGAATTTATTATAAGTGGAATTATAGATAAGTTCTTTATTCAGTTCGAATTGAGTTGGAAAGTGCTGAAAGAATTACTTCGATATGAAGGAAAAAATGCAGCAAATTCCGGTTCGCCGAGAGAAATATTGAAAGCTGCATATGAAGTTTATGATTTTATAGATGAAGAGATCTGGCTTGACATGTTGAAATCAAGGAATGATATGACTCACATTTATGACGGAAATGCTGCAAAAAGACTTGTTGATAATATCCTGCACAGATATATTCCGGAATTTGTAAAACTACGTGTGAATATTATGAAGAGATACGAAGACGTGCTGCCTCAAATCTGATATACTTTCTGCAAAAAGGAGATATCAGAGGATGGATAATCAGATCTATAATATTTTGAATGATATGTCAGATCATCTTAATGTTTCACAAATGAAAAAGCTTCAGGAAGTTCTGATCAGGAGGCTGGAAGATGCCCGGGAAGAAACTGAAACTATTAGCAATACTGCTTATCTGGAAATGTTTCTGACGGCGAAGCGAATAGAAGGATGTTCTGAAAGGACAATACGGTATTATAGAGTGACCGTAGAAGGGCTTCTGCAGAAAATTGATACTCCCTTAAGGAAAATGACGACAGAGATGATCCGGGCGTATTTATCTGATTATCAGGCAAAAAACGGCTGCAGTAAAGTAACTGTCGATAATGTAAGACGGAATCTTTCAAGTTTTTTTTCATGGCTGGAAGAGGAAGATCATATTTTGAAAAGTCCGGTCCGCAGAATACATAAAATCAAGACGAAAACTGTTGTAAAAGAAATTATTTCGGATGAAAATATAGAAACTCTGCGCGATAACTGTAAAGAAAAGAGAGATCTGGCCATTATTGATATTTTATATTCGACGGGTATGAGAGTCGGCGAACTGGTTAATCTTGATATCAATGATTTGGATTTTGAAGAGCGTGAGTGTGTCGTTTATGGAAAAGGAGACAAAGAGAGAAGAGTATATTTTGACGCAAGAACAAAACTTCATTTACAGAATTATCTGGATAGTCGGTGTGATTCAAACAAAGCACTATTTGTTTCCTTGAATTACCCTTATGATCGCCTGCAGATCAGCGGTGTTGAAAGCCGTCTGAGGGAATTGGGCAGGAAATTAAATATTGATCGGATTTATCCGCATAAGTTCAGGCGGACAATGGCAACACGTGCGATAGATAAGGGAATGCCCATTGAGCAGGTTCAGAAACTGCTGGGACATCAGCAGATAGATACAACAATGAAGTATGCTATGGTCAATCAGAGTAATGTAAAATCTTCCCATAGGAAATTTATCGCATGATTTGTATTTACAGATTGGAATTTGTAGAGGAGAAATGAATATAGCAATATGTAATAGGAAATTATAAAAAAATTGAATATTATGCGAAGAGGTGTTTACATGGAGAAAAAATTTAGAAAAGTGGTGGTTATATTCATCGACATTTTAGGCTCACAGAATAGAGAACAATTTGATGAATGGTATAATGTTATGAGTATTTTTAGTAGAATGATAGAACGTGAAAAAGAATTGGACAACAATCATGAATACACTGTTTACAAGAGGGAGACACATGTGTTTTCAGATTGTGCATACATTATTTATGATTATAAAGACGATATTGAAGATAGTCGAAAACATATGTATGAGTTAATGGGGATTGCATGCTATAACACAGAAAAAGTATTGTATGAATTTTTAAAGAATGGGTTTATTGCTCGTGGTGCAATTACATATGGTGACTTATTTTATGACAACGAAAAGAATATTTGGTTTGGACCAGCGATGAATCGAGCTTATTTTCTAGAGTCAAAGAAAGCAAGTTTTCCTAGAGTTATTATAGACCCTGAATACGCAGAAACCTTGTTTGCATTTAATGAAAATAAATACCGTAGTAATCCTGAACAAAAAATGTTTAATGGGAGAATTTTGTGTCGTGATGTGGATGGTTTCATATATTTAAATTATTTAAATAGTGTGAAACTAGGCATGAATCAAGTGGAATACGAGGATGTTTTAAAAAATACTCTTCAATTATGCGATAGAGAAAGAAGTATAATAAGAGAAACAAAAAAAATGCAGGAATCTATTAAAAATAAATATGATTGGTTGGAAAAGTATTTGTTGAGTTAATAATATGCTACAAATTGTAAGATAAATTCCAGTTTGTTAAGCAGACAAATCCCGATTTGTCGAGATGTTTGGAGATCCACAGATTAATCCATTTGGGTGGGATGTAGTAAATATTTCTGAGGTTGTACATGGAAAGGTTTCTAACGGATTCTTTGCTAAAAGAGACGACTATTGTGAAGATGGAAATGTAAGTGTTCTTGGAGTAGCTAATATTGTTAATCGAATGTATTCAAAAATAGATGAGCTGCCCAGAACATATGCTATTGATAAGGATATAAAGAAGTTTGAAGTGAAGTACGGGGATATGCTCTTTTGCCGTTCTTCTTTGGTGGCTGACGGTATTGGAAAAGCTTCTATAATTCCAGAAGATGTGCAGGCAAATGTATTGTTTGAATGTCACGTAATAAGGCTTCCATTGGATTTGAATAAATGTATTCCGGAATTCATGCAGGTTTTATCTACAATGGACTTTTTCAGGAATTAAGTTATTGCTCAGTCAAAGACAGCTACAATGACAACAATCGGGCAAGATGGTATTCTTAACATAAATATTATTTTGCCTCCTATTGAAAAACAAAAGGAGTTTTATGATTTCGTGAAACAGCTCGACAAATCAAAATTGATCATACAAAAGAGCTCTGATAAAATGAAGACTTTATATAAATTGCTCTTTACCCGGCCAGACCTTTTTACACAATTAGAGGAGCAAATATACCACAAGGCCTGAAGTTTTATATGGCATCAAACTGCCTTTATAATAACTCAACGTATTTCATATCAAAACCAATGATTAACTACCGGAAGGGGAAAACTTATGGGTACGAATTTTGACTTTCTGACAAAAAACAAGAAGTTCTCTTCTTTTGCCCGGCAGGCAGTAGAGGCGGAGAAAAGTCTGTCAATATCTCCGGCTACAGCCGCCATTCTTGCAAGGAGAGCGCTGGAACTGTCTGTCCGCTGGGTATACGTAAATGACAATGCACTGCAGCTTCCCTATCGGGATAATCTGTCCAGTCTGATTCACGAGGAAAGTTTCCGGAGGATTATTGAACCGCGGCTTTTTCCGATACTCCGGTTTATTATAAAGCTGGGAAATGCGGCAGTTCATACGAACAAGAATATCAAAAGAGACGACGCAGTTCTGTCTCTGAGAGATCTGTTTGAATTCTGCAAATGGATTCAATACTGCTATGCGGAAAATTATGAAGATACGGTTTATGATGAAAGCATTCTGGAACAGGGGAATGAGCAGCGAATCCGTCCGGAAGATCTGCAGGCGCTTTATGAACGATTAAGCAGCAGCGACAGAAAACTTGAGGAGATGCGGCAGGAGAATGAAAATCTGCGTGGGCAGATGACAGAGCTCCGAAAGAAAAATGTTTCGAACAGAAAATTTGAGATCGATAAAATTTCGGAGGCGGAAACCCGGAAGAAATATATTGATCTTGATCTCATGGAAGCAGGCTGGCAGATCGGCAGAGACTGTCTGGAGGAAGTGGAAGTAAAAGGAATGCCGAACAGTACAGGGATTGGATATGTGGACTATGTACTTTACGGAGACAATGGACTTCCCCTTGCGGTGATTGAAGCGAAAAGATCAGGCAAGAATCCTGTTGAGGGCAGCCAGCAGGCGAAGCTGTATGCCGACTGTCTGCAGAATCAGTATCATCAGCGACCACTGATCTTTACAACAAACGGATTTGAGATTGATTTCACGGATGATTATAATAATTATCCGAAACGGAGTGTTTCCGGATTCTTTTCGAAAGAAGAGCTTCAGCTGAATATTGACCGGAGAAAGAGCAGGAAGCCTCTTGATCAGATAGAAATCCGCAATGATATTACTAACCGCCCATATCAGAAAGAGGCTGTAACAGCTGTATGTGACGCAATTCAGAAGAAGCATCGGAAAATGCTGATCGTACAGGCTACCGGATCAGGCAAGACGAGAGTGAGCATCAGTGTTGTCGATGTGCTGAGACGGCACAACTATGTGAAAAATATCCTGTTTCTCGCAGACCGCAAAGCACTGGTGAAACAGGCAAAGAATAATTACAGCAATCTTCTCCCGGATCTGACGCTGTGTAATCTCCTGGACAGCAAGGACGATCCGGAACAGAGCCGTATGATTTTTTCTACCTATCCGACTATGATGAATGCCATTGATGAGACAAAAAGAAAAGACGGCAGCAGGCTGTTCACGCCGGGACATTTTGATCTGATTATTGTAGATGAAAGCCACAGGAGTATTTACAGAAAATATCAGGACATTTTCAATTATTTTGACGCGATGCTTCTTGGAATGACAGCGACGCCCAGGAATGAGATTGATAAAAATACATACGGCGTTTTTGACCTTGAGCGTGGTGTGCCGACCTTTGCCTATGAACTTGATCAGGCGGTAAAGGAAGGGTATCTGGTGGATTACAGTACGCTGGAGTATAAAACAAAGATCATGGAAGACGGGATTCATTATAATGAACTGTCGGAGGAAGAGAAAGATGAGTTTGACGATATCTTTGAAGAAGAGGAAAGCGTTGATAAAGACATCTCTGCGTCAGCTGTAAATGAATGGCTGTTTAACAGAGATACAATAGGAAAAGTTCTGCAGGAACTGATGGATAAAGGTCTGAAGACAGAAGGCGGGGATAAGATCGGAAAAACAATTATTTTTGCCAAAAACAGTCTTCATGCAAAAGCTATTGTAGAGCAGTTTGAGAAAATGTTTCCCGAATACGGTTCCCATTATATTAAACAGATTGATTACAGCATTAAGTACGCAGATTCCCTGATAGATGATTTCAGTACAAAAGAGAAGTTCCCTCAGATTGCAGTATCCGTGGACATGCTGGATACAGGAATTGATATTCCGGAAATTCTGAATCTGGTATTTTTTAAAAAAATAAGAAGTTATTCCAAGTTCTGGCAGATGATCGGCAGAGGTACGCGCCTTTGCCCGGATCTGTTCGGGCCCGGACAGGATAAAGAGAGGTTTCTGATTTTTGACTTCTGCAATAATTTTGATTTTTTCCGTGCGGAGACAAAGGGAATTGAAGGCAGGATTGAACCGTCACTCTGCGAAAAGATATTTAACTGTAAGGTAAATATTGCCCGTGAACTGCAGGCCCCGGAATATCAGGCCGAAGAAGAGTATTCCCGGTACAGAGCAGATCTGGTTGACGAGCTGAACCATCTGGTAATAGAACTGGACAACCGGAGCTTCCGGGTCAGACAGCATCTTCGTTATGTGGAAGCATACAGTGAGAAAGCCACATGGATGAATCTGGAAACAGTTTCTGTATCTGAACTGAGAAAACATATTGCTCCCCTCATTGTTCCCGGAAAAGAGGACGAGCTTGCCCGGCGTTTTGACTATCTGATCTACAGCATTGAACTTGCCTGGCTGCAGAATAAAAATGCAGATAAAAATATCAGTATTGCTGTGTCTGCCGCGGAACAGCTTGCCCGGCTGTACAGCATACCGCAGGTAAAAGAACAGAAATATATTATTGAAAAAGTTCAGACAAAAGATTTCTGGGACGAGGCGACAATATTAGATCTGGAAGGTGTGAGAGAGGCCCTCAGAGATCTGCTGCAGTTTATCGAAAAGAGGAAACAGCCTCCTTTTTATACCGATTTTACTGATAATATTATTTCGCAGAAAGAAGGAGAGTCTGTACATATCCAAAATGATCTGAAAAATTATAAAAAGAAAGTGGAGTTTTATCTGAAAGCCCACCAGGATAATTTCGCGGTTTATAAACTTCGTCAGAATAAAAAGCTTAATGCAGCGGATATGCAGGAGCTGGAACGAATTTTATGGAAAGAACTGGGAACAAAAGAGGATTATAAAAAAGAATACGGAGATACTCCCATAGGCCGTCTGGTACGGAAAATCGTGGGAGTTGACAGAGAAGCGGTAAATGAGGCTTTCAGTGAATTCCTGAGTGAAGAGAAACTTAATATCAACCAGATCCGGTTTGTCAGGCTCATGGTGGATTATATTGCCGCAAATGGAAATATAGAAGATAACACTGTCCTGATGCGGGAACCTTTCCGTAGCGCGGGCAGTATCACTACACTTTTTAAAAATGATATGGATACAGCAAAAAAGATTTTAAGCATTGCTGAGAATATCAGAAAAAATTCTGAAGAAACAGCATAGAATGCGGATTTGCGAAAGGAACTTCTGCTTTGAAAAAACGGAAATAATCAGGAGTTTCTTACGGATAGAATACACAGGAGATATGGGATGTGGGATCCTTGTGACTTGGAGGAATCTGTCAGAAAAACAAAGGATCTGGAGTCTGATGTTAAGGCCTGAGATGAATCTGCCCGAACGCAGTGAGTTTTCATCTCAGGCCTTGTATTTAATCAGATTTCAGATCCTTTATTTTTCTCAGATTCTGGAACGGAATAAGGATCCCACATCCCATATCTGCGTCCGATTCTATTCAGAACTTCTGAATATTTTCCGATATTTCTTAATCTAAGTTCATTTCGGCAAATCCGAATCTGTCTACTGCAGTTCTGTCAGCGGCTGGATTGTATACCCCATTTCTTCCCATTTCCGGATCAGCTCATCCAGTATAAGTGCATTAGTATCGGATGTGCTGTGGAGGAGTACAATGGCTCCCGGATGTATCCGCCCCAGGAGTTTTTCGAAAGCTTCCTCTCTGGAAGGCTGATTATCATCATACCAGTCTACATATGCCAGACTCCAGAAGAATGTCTTATAACCGAGATCCCGGGCCATCTGAAGGTTTGCTTCACTGTATTTTCCCTGAGGGGGCCGATAGAATTTTGTCATCTCTTCTCCTGTTACTTCCCGATATGCGTCTTCCACATCCACCAGTTCCTTCTTAAATGCATCCATTGTGGCAATCTGGGACATATCCGGATGATGCCAGGTGTGATTTCCGACGATATGCCCTTCTTCAGTCATTCGTTTTACAAGTTCCGGTTCGGATTCTATGTAAGTGCCGACAACGAAAAATGTGGCAGATACGTTATGCTTTTTCAGGGTGTCTAAGATGGATGCGGTGTTTCCGTTTTCGTAACCAACGTCGAAGGTAAGATAGATGCGTTTTTCTTCCGTCTGTTCTGCATAGAAGGCATCGAACTGTGCCAGTTCTTCAAAGGTTGCATTGCCCACAGGCGTTTTCCCGTCCTCCTGGAAACTGAGACCCCAGTTCCCCTCTGCAGAAGCAGGGGCTGCTGCGGCAGCAGCCGGATCAGAGCTGCAGCCGGCAGCTCGTTTACGGTCGGCGATTCCGACGGCAGTTCCAAGCAGATAAGCTGCTGTCAGAATCAGAAGAATCAATCCTGCCTTCCCGGAGAAAACAGATTCCTTTAAAAGCTTTACCGCCTTGCAGGATGACAGATGTTTCATAAAAGTTTACCACTTTCCTGTTTTTATTCAGTATATGTATCACTCCTGTTCTATCATGCAGAAAATACAGAACAGGACGGATGGAAGAAGGCATTTTGACGGATTAACAGCTGTATAAAAGGGGGATTATGGCTGTACTGCCGGAAAGTAAGGCAGAATATGGACATTTCCAGAAAAGGATGATACAGTGAGAAAGGCCAGCGTGGAAAAAGGATTCTGCGCGGACTTGATTTTCAGAAGAAATTGGAGTGTTGATATGGAAAAATCGGTTTTATTTTTTGATATTGATGGAACTGTATTAAGCGAGATTACCGGGCAGGTGCCGGAAAGTGCTGTCAGAGCATTTAAAGCGGCACAGGAGGAAGGACACCTGCTTTTTATCAATACAGGAAGAACCGCCTGCTGTGTCCCTTCAACAATTCGCAGATACAGATTTGACGGATATCTGTGCGGATGCGGGACATATATTTCATATAAGGGGGATGAGCTGTTTTACAGCTCTATTGACAGAAAAAGAGGAAAAGAGATTATTGATAAATTAGTGGAATGCAGGCTGATTGGAATTGCAGAAGCGAGAGATGATGTATATTTCCCGGAAAGAGTGACGCCATATGACGGGCTGGAGTCTTTCCGGCGTTCGTTCCGGAAATATGGCATAGGGGTGGAACAGCCTCTGGAGCGGGGCGATTTTATTTATGACAAAATGTTTATCTATGAAAATGAAAAAAGCGATCTGAAATCTTTCCTCGCATTTATAAAAGAGGATATGGATGCGATTGACCGGGGCGGCGGGGCTTATGAGATTATCCAGAAGGGGCATTCCAAAGGAACCGCCTGTGAACAGGTTTTAAAGCTGCTGGGTATTCCGAAGGAGAGAGCGTACGTTTTTGGCGACAGCAGCAATGATCTGGATATGTTTCGCTTCGCAGATCATGCGGTGGCAATGGGAAAACATGCAGAAGTGCTGGAGCCGTATACAGAGTTTGTGACAAAAACAGTGGAAGAAGACGGACTGGCATATGCTATGAAACACTACGGACTGATACATTAAAATGAAATTTATCTGCGGCAGGGGACTGAAAAAAGATCCGAAAATACTTCGATACAGAGGAAACAGAAATCGTATTCGGAGAGCGGCTGAGGAGATTTAGCTCTCCGTTCCGCAGAATAAGTAAAACGACAAAACCCCGGATACAGGCTAAAAACAGGATTTTCAATGGAAACTCACGTTCCGCTCGGACAGATCCATTGAAAATCCTAACGCCTGCATCCGGGGTTTTTGTTTTACTAAATTCTGCTCCAAAGTCGCCCAAAATCTCCTCAGCCGCTCTCCGAAAGGCGCATCCTGCCGTCTGTAAACAACATATTTTTCCCCTTCATCCAGCCGGCACTGTCACAGATAATTTCAAATTCAACAAACAAAAACAAAGACAGAAC